>JAPLLR010000071.1 GCA_026387455.1 Candidatus Omnitrophota bacterium
ATTTGCGTTTTTCTCCGGAGATAATCTTTCGGTATGACCGTTCCAGCGAATACAGCGTACGGATAGAGGAAGTATTGAGTGAGATCCATCAGAAGGAAGAGTTTGAACGTCTAGAAAAGGAAAAAGATGAGCCTAAAAAACGCCGTAGCGTTCGTAAAAAAGCAAAATAATTTTCTTATCACCGCGCACACTAACCCGGAGGGCGACGCTTTAGGTTCCGAGATCGCTTTTTATCTGTTGCTCAAAAAGTTGGGTAAGTCCGCGGTGATGGTCAATGAGGACGGGATCCCTTATGGGTATACTTTTTTGCCGGAGGTGGGCGTAATAAAGAAATTCGGCAAGTCGGCTATGGGTATAAAATTTGACTGTATGGCGGTCCTAGACTGCTCGGATATGGAGCGGACCGGAGAAGTGGCGCAATTAAATAAAACAGGCAAACCGGTGCTGAACATCGATCACCATATCTCTAACCGCAAATTCGCTGATGTTAATTGGGTCGAGCCTCATGCCTCATCCGCCTCCGAGATGGTCTATAAATTGTATAAGGAGTTGGGTGTCGCTATTGATAAGCCTGCCGCTATATGCCTGTATGTCGGGATATCTACGGATACGGGGTCGTTCCGATATTCCAATACCACAAGCCTTACCCACAAGATCGCTGCCGAGCTTTTGAAATGCGGTTTAGATGTGCCTAATATCTACAAGAATATTTATGAGAATGTTCCGTATCAGGACATGAAACTTTTGGCTGATATTCTTCCCGGGATGCATAGGGGCGCGGGAGGCAAGATAGTCTGGTTTAGTATACACAAGAACCTGCTTAAGAACCGCGAGCTTTGTTTTGACCTTTCCGAGCATCTCTTAAGTTACGGCAGGGCGATAAAGGATGCGCAGGTGGTGGTGTTGTTCAAGGAGAATCTTGGCACAAAGGGCGAAGTCAGGGTTAATTTCCGCTCGCAAGGGAAAGTTGATGTCAATAAAATCGCCTCATGTTTCGGAGGCGGGGGACACAAGGCTGCAAGCGGCGCCACAGTCCACGGAAAGCTCGTCGATATCCGAAGGAAAGTTTTAGCCAGAATCAGGAAAGATTTATAGATTAGCACCCGGCCTTAATGGATAGGCCGGTGTTGCGCTTTCTGCGCAAGGGGGAGATATGTTTAAGAAATTGTTTATTGCTTTATGCGTAGTAGCAATGTTGGGTACGGCTGCATTCGCCCAGGATAAACTCTCCGGCAAGGGATTTGGCAATATGAGCGGGGAAGACAGTATCATTTTTTATGAGCAGGCACTGAATGAAAATCCCAATAATCACGTGGCTCTGACTGCTTTGGGCAGCCTTTATGCCAATGTAAGAGGGGATTTTGATAAGTCTATTAAATTATTTGAGAAAGCGATTAAGATCAATGATCAGTATGATCTTGCGCACCTAGGCCTGGGCATGGATTACGCTAGTCTCGGGATGATAGAAGAGGCAAGGCTTGAGTTTCAAACAGCCATGTCAGTGACCAAGCGAAAGTATGTGATGGATGCGGCCCGCCAGGCTTTGATCGGCCTGGAGCAGGAATGATCCTTATACGTGGATTAAGAAAATTAAGAAAATTTGGAAACCCCGTAGTGGCTCTCGGTGTTTTTGACGGAGTGCATCTGGGTCATATCAATATTCTTAAAAGTGCAGTAGCCATGGCCAGGAGTATCAAGGGCCAAAGTATGGTTATAACTTTTGACCCCCACCCGCAAAAAGAGCCAAGCCTGTATTCTTTAGAGCATCGTTTGCGCTTATTTAAGCAGTTGGGGATTGACGCAGCAATAGTGATTAATTTCAGCAAGGTTTTTTCTGCGATTTCGGCGCAGAGTTTTTTAAAAGATATTTTATGCGCTAAAATCGGGGCGCGGTATATTTATGTGGGGAAGAATTTCAGGTTTGGCAAAAGGGCAAAGGGCGATCTGAAGCTTTTGAGAGATTTAAGGAAAGCCTGCGGGTATAAATTAAAAGCTTTTGATGTGATCAGGGTCAGTAATAAGCCGGTGAGCAGCACGTTCATACGCAGGCTGATTAAAATTGGCGATCTGGTCCATGCCAGTAAATTATTGACCCGGCAGGTGAGCATTCTCGGGACAGTCATCCCGGGAAATTCTCTCGGCCGCCTGATAGGTTTTCCTACGGCAAATATCAATCCCCATCATGAAGTGATTCCGCCCTCGGGAATTTACGCGGTAAGGGTTTTGGTAGAAGGAAGGGCAAAATCCGGAATCTGCTATATTGGGACAAGGCCGACCCTGGAAAGCTCTTTAGGCAAATCGGTGAATCCAAAAGTCCATGTGGAAGTGCACATATTTGATTTCAAGAACGACATTTATAATAAGTATTTGGAGATCCGGTTTATAAAGAAGATCAGGGAAGACAGAAAATTCCGCACTATCAAATCTCTCACCGCACAGATACAAATTGACGCTGCTGCCGCAAAGAAAATTCTTCGCCTCCACTGATATACCACAATATATGGCCCTGGGAATCGGTTTATACCCCTAATTGTTGAATTATCTTGATTTAGAGCATTTTATTTCTTGACAAAGCAGGGCTTTTTGCTATAGTGGGAATACAAAGTGGAGCAAAGTGGAGGATAGATGTTTTACGGAGAATACCTGCATTCTATAGATCGCAAAGGCCGCTTGATATTACCTGCTAAATTCCGCGAGGTTTCCAAGTCGCATTTCATCGAAAGATTCTATATAACCCGGTGGTTGGATAAGTGCCTGTTCATGTTTTCAGAAGAAGAGTGGCGCACCCAGGAAAATAAATTCAAGGCGCTGTCATTTACCCACCAGCAGGCAAGGACTTTCAACCGTATATTTTTCTCA
>JAPLLR010000044.1 GCA_026387455.1 Candidatus Omnitrophota bacterium
TAAGATGCTGCTTGGCTTAAATTATTCGGTTTATATTTAGGCAGCTCAATAGTTGGATTCTTCATATAAGGAAGCACATCTTTTGCATCTATGATGACCTCTGAATTAATATACTTATCCATAAACACCTCTGTTCCCTTGCCCTTTAAAGCGCGCAGAGTTACATCTACGGTTAAATTATCTTTCTCAAAATAAAGGCGCCTCAAAGGGGGGCCTCTTAAATCTTTATCTTTGCGGTAGGTAAAACCCCTGCCAGCCATTAAATCTTTATATTGACGCTCCAGAGTATTCTGATCAAGCGCACTGATATACCTCATGCCCTTCTCCTCTTGCGAAGGAAGGCCTGATTGATTATTGCTTATTAAATTATCTTCCGCAAGAATGGCTGCGGCCGGAAGAAGCAATATTAATAAAAAAATTAATATACTGCTGTAAAAGGCACGAATATACATTTATTCTATGTACCCCGGATAAAGTTCTGTTTCAAAGAGATGTAACTCTGTCATAAACCAATCACTCGTATCAAGACTAGTAACCCCGGAGGTAGACACATCACTCGCATCCGAGTCTTGGGGCGTCAATGCAACGTCAGTATCCTCTGAACATAAATACCGATAGGCCATATATTGTAATGCAACAAGCCCACTTCCCGAAAGAGCCCATACCTTTAGAACGTTTTCAAGATAATCCTCAGTGCAATCTTGTTCAGCCATATCGCAATAAAGATAGTTGGCAACATACCCAAAAGTCAAACCCATACATGCGGCACTCTGCACCAGAGTAATAATACCGAATGGGTTAGACCAATCTACTTCAGTAAGAGAGCCGGTAACAGCACCGAATAGATTACCAATGTCCTTGATGCTTTCAACCAATACCGGCTTAATAGTGATATCTTCGCTGTCATTATTGCTAGCATCATGTCGGCAGACATGAGCGGCAGATCTTGCATGCACCTGGCCACTATCACCATATTGGAAATTCCACATTCCCAAATTCTCACCCTTCTTATACCGCGTTACCTCAACAACGATAGGATTCTCTGTAGTATACAGCGTCTCATTATCATCCTGGAATTTTAATCCGCTGGGAAGACTCTCAATCATACCATTAAAGACAACAGCTGTTACAATGGCAAAGATCGCTGCCAACAAATAACCTAATCCATACACTTCCTTAAGGTCATTTACCGTATCATCACCTGAGCCGCCCATCCAGCCTACATATTTGCAATATGAACCTATCCCTACTATGGCATTAAGCGCAGTCACTGCCCCAGAACCAAAATAATCCGAGAAACTCAAAGCCTCCACAGGAAACAATATGCTTCCTTGGACTACAACCTTTACCCAATTATCATAAGAAGTATAACCATTCACATTGCCAGGATAACTGCCGCTGAAAGACTCATCTGCGTTCTGCGTCCAGCCATAACCAGAATATTCCGTTAGATCGGAAAGAACGCCGGGGCTTATCTCTCCCAACGAGTTACCATATCCAGAAATAGGATGGGACATAAAGCGGCTGAATCCGGTCTGGTTAGCCTCTTGAGACAAATAAGTATTAACATAAGAGTCGTATGTGCCCATTCCTCGCAGATCATAGTTCTTCCAATTTAATGAAGGCCGTTCATCAACACCGGAGTTTTGAAAAGCAGCTCTTAACGCTGTTTGCTTGGCGTTAGACCAGGTCATTATACTATCCTCAAGTATCAAAGGATAAGCTTCATAAAACTTTAATAAATGCTGAAGGTATAGCTTTATCATACCTACCAGAGTATCGCTAAACTGCTGGTAATCAGCACTACTATCATCTGTTGCTTCCGTATCTGCGGTAAATGATTCAATATGAATATCATCCCTGCCTAAAACAGCTATCTCTATCATCCTGGCCGTAGTAACTACGGCTGTGCCGCACCAGGTATCACTAGTTAAACCTGCACCCAGGAGCCAACCGCTCAAAATACTAGCACCGGCTAATGCCCCGGCATCTGCAGCATTAGATACATCTGTCTTAAATATCGCCAATTTCCCTAAATTAGCGGTGATCATCGCCATAATGATAAGAACAGCCAGGGCAGCAATCACAAGAGGGAAGATCTGGCCCTTTTCATAATTTGCCTTTTTTTCTACAAACCAGCGAAACATCCTGCCTCCTTAACTACCACTACTACAAGCTGAATTACCTGAGCAAAAACTCCGCGCACAGCATTGCGCTACCGTAGAGGAAGTTACAGATGAAGAACCGCACGCTGCAGTTTCTATTTCCGCTGCCTTCGCCCTTAAATAGCAGGCGTTACACCAAAGGGAGTCTCTAGCATCCTCCATTCCGTCAATGTCAACGCCAATAAGCTCAAAGAGCCATTCTAAGGCCCACGAACCTGCCCAAGATAGAAAATCATCCAAATTATCCGCCTCCCCGTCCATGCCATCGGCCTCCGTGCGTAATGCCGTTGCTGCGGATTGGGCCGAACTACAAACTGCAGCAGTGCCGCTATTGCCGCTTCCGCCGAGAGCATCAATTGCCGAATAAACAGCCTGAGGAGGCGTACCTACCCTTCCACTAGCTTTGCCTTTAAAGACCCAATCATCGTCTATGGTAAGCACACTATCGCTATAAGACAGTGCGGTCTGATGGCTATCATTAGCTTGGCCAGCGGCAAGCCTTGTATTCTGATAATCTACATTGCGTTTAGCATAATTAGCGTTAAACCAAACCCAGATACGCGTAAGTCCGACTATAAAGGTAAGTAAAATACCAAAGATAAGAATGAAATCTAAAATTGACTGCGCCCTGTTATTTGTCCTATTTTTCTTAAACATACTGCTCCAATCCTAAGACATTAATAATCCGAAATAATTATTACAGCTACCCCGCATTGCAATAGCCATCGCCATTGACCGAATCAGTAATAACAAAAGAGTCTCCGGCATTGATACAATCGCGGACTTTTGACCATATCAACATGTCTTGCATAGTAGGACCGAACAGAGCTTCCCACTCTCCCATAGTAGTGATTGTTTTTGGCCAGACAGTAGTGCTTCCGGTACCGCTTCCGGTGCCATGCGGTACTGTCCAATCACTATCATATGCGTAGGAAATGCTGGAATCATACGGAATTGAAGCTGCCTCCTCATATTCAGGAGTCTCAGGGGTATCATCTCCGGGATCTTCATCTGTCGCAGTATTAAAATGGGTATAAACCGTACCCGAACTAGAATCCTCTAGGTTCACTGTCTTTTCATATCTTATGCTCGGATTACTCTCTATCTTATTCCCTGAAAAAGCATAGGTTTCTGTGCGCGTAGTGTTCTCTTTATATGCCGAGGCAGGGATTAGCATCATATAGTCGCTTTGTGAGCCATCGGCGCTATAAGTGTATTGATAGTTAAGCGGCAGACCATAGTCTGCAGAGCTTCCTGTCATTGCGTCATCAGTATCATTTGAAGCGGAAACATCAGTATTGTTTATCCGCCAAAAAGCAAAAGAGCTCTGTCTTAAGCTACCTTGATCGCCGGGTTTTCCCTTTTGCCAGGTAACACTAGATGAAGATTCAGGCGAAAGGCCTTGGCCCTGGAAAAACCCGGCATTTACGCTTGCCACATTAACAGTCTTTTTTAAAGTATTACTGACGCTGGCATTTCTAATGTACGCTTTCTGTAAAGCCCTGCGGAAAGACTCCATCTTGGTCTGCTGCTGAGCTCCCAAAGATTGACCGAAATTCATTATAAATGAAAAAGCCGTTATAATCAAGACCCCCAGAATGGCTAATTCTGCGGCTGCCTGACCGTTTTTATTCATCAAGTATAAATTTGCCTTCATTTAAACTGCCTCTTTTAGTAAGATGAATACTCTGAGTGAGAATTAGAACTTGCATCAAGATTCGCGGTCACCTTACCTTTATCTTCTATATTTTCAGCATCTAAGCTCTGACTGACTGTAGATACAACTGCATCTATTTGGTTATGGTTCCAACCACCCTCTTCTTTCACCTCGGGTCCCCATATGCGCCATAAAGCAAAATCAGTAGATGCGAGTATTTTGGCAGTAATCGCCCTTTTTACCGGTGTAATGAACATCACGGTTGCGCTAATAACTATGGCGAAAACCACCACCCACATCACCAAACTATAGCCCCTCCTTGCTGTAGGCATAATATTACTCCGTAGCGTAAGAATCAACAGTCTCTGTCTTATCCATAGTCGAAAGAACAGTATTATTAGCTCCCGGGCCGCCAATAACTGTCGACTGTATTCCATCCTCAACCGTAGTCGTTGAAGTACTATCAGTAGTGGTTGTAATGTTCGACGTCGTATGCCCGGGGGAGTACTGCTGCCCTACGGTATCCGCTTCTCTTTTAAGCCTACCCTGATAGCTTCTTTTAACATAAAACTGCATAATCAAGATAGCGCTTAAAATCACGGCAAACAGAATCGAGTACTCCAACAAACTCTGGCCCCTCTTATTTAACCCCACAAAATCACCCTTTCTATTGTGGAAGGTCAGGATCAGTAAAATCTGTTACGGAATCATCTTTATAGTCCTCTAGTCTGGCCTTCTCCTGTTGCGCAGAAGCTGTTTTCGACTCTGTTGTAGACGCTATTATCCCGCCTGTTCTAGTATTCAAAGAGTACGCGGGCTCAGCCTGATCCAAGGTCCCTTTAATGGTAACACCAGTAGGTATAACTGAAGAAAATTGACCCATTACATCACCAGTCGTGCCCACCTCAGTAATCACATCCTGATCCCCTTTCATTTCCTGTTTTTCTTTTATGGTCGTGCTACTGGCAGAAAACTGCTCTCCCATCTTATCAGCAGAAGCTTTTAGAGAGCCCTGATAGCCTCTCTTGACAAACGCCTGCATAATAAGTAGTACTGCGATAACTACAGCCAGCAAGATCGAGTACTCCAGGATTGATTGACCTTTTCTTGTAAACATTCTTTCACCTCCTAACCAAGTTTATGGATTGTTGCCCTCTAATGTCTCTACGCTAACGGCTCCACTTTCAGTAGTCTGTAATTGAAGCTTCTTCTCTGCGCCACCTTGTTCCAGAACTGATACACTCTTATAGTCATCTCCACCTTTAACTTGCGTCTTTGAAACCTCTTGAGTATACAGCGGAACTTCATTAGTTGCACCGTATGGCGCTAGCTGATCGCTGCCCGTGGATGCATCAATACCGGCCTTCAATAAATAATCAGCAGCTTGCTGATTCTTACCGCGGATGGCACCTTTAAGCCCAACTGACAAGAACCCTACAGCTACTGCCGAAACTAAAGCAATCAGAATGGCGTACTCTACTGTTGACTGGCCCTTCACTTTTAATAACATCTCGCCCACCTCCTTTTTGTGTTGCAAAACTAGTTACCAGAACCGGTTCCTGAAAATACTCCGCTAGAAAGATCATTAGTAGTCTGAGTAATCGCATCTCCTGTTCTTTCATAACTAGCCTGCACCTTGTCTTTAATTCCGCCCTTGCCAAGCAATACAAGAACTATGACCGCAATAACCGCGCCCAAAACCAAAGTGTACTCCAGTATACTTTGGCCACCCTCATGTCTTATGTTCATCTTTTCCCCCCTCTCCTTAAATTACATATCATTTTTATAGAACAACTCTTCCTGCACCTGTTTTAATCTGGCATTCATCGAGCGTGAAATATATTTATTGGTTACGGTAATAGCTGCCGCGACGATCAAAAAGAGCAAAACATATTCAATTATATTTTGAGCTTTTCTATTCAGCATGTCAGGCCCCCGTAATCCGGCTTTGCACTGAGTCAAAATGGCTATTGAAACCACTCATTAACGAACCTTTAAACAGAGAATTGGCAGCGAGCAATAACCCCACCAAGGCTATTGCCACTAAAAGTGTATACTCCAAAAAACTCTGTCCCTTTCTCAAGTTCATTAAATTAGCCCTCAATAAAAAACCGCATCACCCTTAATTACTTCAAGATGACACGGCGTTCTCGCCCAATCTTCAAGCGAGAATAATATAAACTATTCGACTGCAACGCACCGTGGCATTCTTTGTTGCTTTTATTCTATACTTTCCTAACGCACCTAAAATATAACATGTCTATAGCTAAACGTCAAGCCTACTACCCCCGAAACAGAAAGCGTTTTCTATCCCCGGATAAAAATTAAACATGGTTAGTCCCTTAAGTATTATCCTAAATGGATACTCCAGTTTAAACATTAAAACTAATCTATGGCGAGCTCGTCACCTAAAGCGGTATGGGTAGCTTGAATTGCGCCTACGGGCAATTCAACTACAAATTGGCTGGAAAAACAGATAGGGCTCAAGCGGAAAGTTGGCATATTGGGGATTACCTTGACCACCTTGAAATCCTTGTTTACAAATAATACATCTATTGAGAACCTCATAAAAAACGTATGGATTGCATTGCAAGGCTTAATTACCATAGCCTCGGAAGCCCCAAGGCTTCTTCTGCCCAATAAACCCTTCATCCTTTTAAGCGGGTTATCCGCGTAGATAACAACATCCGCGAGGGTGGTATCTTTAGTCTTATTAATTATCATGGAGTTTAAAGCGCTGAGCGGAAGATTTCCTCAGAAAGAGAGGTGCCTCTCCTTTTCATTTCGTCCATAAATGAAGGAATGTATCCGGTAGCGTAGAAATCGCCGAGAACATTGTGCTGGGCGTCTATCCCTAACTGCCTGAAAATAAAGATATTTTGAATTTCTATGTGAATTTCGTCTCTCATCCCTATTACTTGGGAAATTTCAACTATTTTTCTAGTCCCGTCCGGAAGACGGGCAGTGTGTATTATAACATCTATAGCCGAAGCAACCATTTCTCTTATGGCTCTAACCGGAAGCTCTACCCCGGACATAAGAATCATGGAGTCAAGCCTGGATAAAACATCATGCGTAGAATTAGCGTGTATCGTAGTCATTGAGCCATCGTGGCCGGTATTCATCGCCTGCAACATATCCAACGTTTCTATGCCGCGGCATTCGCCAACAATTATCCTATCCGGACGCATCCTCAAAGTATTCCTAAAAAGATCTCTTATGGTAATCTGGCCCTTACCCTCAATATTGGCAGCACGAGATTCAAGCCTAACCCAATGCTCCTGATGCAATTTTAGTTCGGCGGCATCTTCAAGAGTAATAATTCGCTCATCGTTAGGAATAAATGCCGAGAGGACATTCAATACTGTGGTCTTTCCTGAGCCGGTTCCTCCTGAAACAATAATATTTTTGCGCGTTAAAACGCACGCCTTAATAAACTCAGACATATTATTATTGAAAGATCTCAAAGCGATGAGCTCCTCTACCTTAAATCTCTCTTTTCTGAATTTTCTTATCGTAAGAGTTGGCCCTCCCAGCGATAGAGGAGGAATTATTGAATTAACGCGCGAGCCATCCGGAAGGCGGGCATCCACCATAGGAACAGACTCATCAATACGCCTTCCAATCGGGGCAATAATACGTTCGATGGTTGTCTTTACTTGGTCGTTAGAAAGAAACTTCTTATTAGTCAGCTCGAGCTTCCCCTTTTTTTCAATATAAATCTCATCCTTATTGTTTACCATGATATCGGTAATATCAGCATCGGCCAGCAGATCCTCCAATGGGCCTAAACCTAAAGCCTCATCAATAATCTCTTTAACCAGTTTCTTGCGCACCTCATGAGAGGAAATCAGCATTCCTGATTCTTCAACCAATAAGTTACTTACCAGCATCTCCGCTTTATTCTTTAACTCCTTTTTCTTAGTCGGGTCACTAAAGACTTTTAAATCCAGTTTCTTGATATTCAACTCTTCAATAAGCCGGCTATGTATACGGCGCTTAAGAATAAGTATTTCATCCTCTTCCTCGCCAAGAGTGGAAAGCGGGGCCTCAGCCAACCCAAATTTCGCCCAGAATTCGCCGCTCTTCTCTATTACCGTTTCCTTAAGCTTAAGTTGGTCTATATCTTTATGCACTATGAATATACCGGTATCTGTGGCTAACTGCTGACTTAATTTTATTATGCCTTGCGAGAATTTTGTGCGCGGACTGTCTATAACCACAGGCACCCCTCGGTTAACCGCCATACCCACAGCCCTGCCTTCTGATGGCAGTTGCATAATAATATCTATCGGTAGGCTAGCCCTAATCTCATCTAAACTTATGCTAGAGATAGAATCCGCTCTGTTAAGCACAATCTTGACCATGCTTAAAGGGATCTGCAGGAATTGCAAAGTATCCAACGCCCAACGGGTCTGGTATATTGAAAGTATATCCGGAGTAACCACTAAGAGTATAAGATTAGAGTGATTTAAAGTGGCTACGAAGGCCTCGCTAAAATTCTTACCCACATCTACGATCATAAAATCATAGTCTTTGGATAGAAAATCAAATACATCTTTTAACTTATCTGCTTCAAAATTCGAAGACTGCTGAGGCCTAAGGACTCCGGGAAGAAAATCTAAACCAAAAGATGTCTTAGTTAGGAATTCATACTTCTTAAGAGTAGATACGGTAGGCTGTAAATCTTTTTTAAGATAGGCTATTAGATCTAAGGCGCCTTTTGGAGCATTAATATTAAGCATGCGCGCCATATCCCCGGGAAGCTGTAAATCCAGGTCAATAAGGCAGACCCGCTTCGCTTGATCCTTAACTAATGAAACGGCAAGGTTAGTCGTGACTAAGGTCTTACCAACACCGCCTTTTGTACTGAATACCGCGATTGTATTAGCCATATTAATCCTACCTATAGGATGTAAATACTTCCAAGTAATGGTCCTCTGGCTCTATTAGAAACGGATTTGACGGAATGCCCCGAAGATTTCTTTATTGGGATATTGGCATCTTTCCTTTATTCGTCCCTCGATAAATATCTATGGTCTCTACTTCGGGTTCTTCCTTAGGCTTTAAAGATGGGAGGTACTGTAAAACACTTTCCCAGGTTACAGGCTGTGCTTTCTCCACAACAGAATCTTGGGCTGAACGTAAAGAAATGCGGATCTTACCTTGATCCTGAAGAAAAGTCATAATACTTGCTTCTGTTGGCCCTAAGGCAACGGTAATTTGATTAATCTTTTCCTTTTGACTCTTTGACAAAGTAGCGCTTGAATCGGTCTCTTGGCCAACAGCTAAAATCAAAACATTTTGAAAAGCAGGTATTATTGTTTGCTCAGTGACTTTCTTTCCCTCTATTTCTTTTGGCATGGATAACACCGCTATTAAATCAATATTATCCCCCGGCCTAATCAAACTTGACACTTCACTAATATTCTCTGCGATTACGCTAACTGCTCTTTTGCCAGGCGGAGTAAGGCTTGACAGGTCTCGATGCTTAGTTGTTTGGCCCACAGAAGCAAGCTTTGTAAGGCTGACCTGCTCGCCTCTGGAAATAGGAGCAACAGTAAGCATCCCGCTAATCCTATCTAAAGATGTGGCTGCCTGAGGCTGAACATATTCCCTGGGAACTATAGAAGCCTCTACCATTGAACCTTGGATAGGGGTATTGGCGGGAATATCCCTATTCGCCACCAATACTACAGCCTGATTATCCCGCAGTTTCTCTAAGGCCTTTGCTGCCTCTCTTTTAGAAGTCTTCTCCATATCTTTAATATAACTACTGACCATGACTACTGCAATCAAACCCAGGACAACACCCGCAATTAGAATAATCAATTTCTGTTTTTGCACTTGTTTATCTCCTTTTTGCTTGTCTCGCCAGGCCAAGACTTTAATTACGCTACTCTATTCCTGATTTTTTACGATGCAAGTGACTATATCATACATGGACAATTCTGTCAAGACTAGTTTAGGCAATCAGCCACAACCGGCTTCCGTCGTTAAGCACCACTTCACGCTCATTGATGCGGCGCGCAAGATACTGCAGCTCCTTAAGATACGCGTATCCTGACGAGGGTTGAAAGGTGACTACGGTGTTTTCCTGCTGGCGGCTGAGTGAAGCATCCAGATCATAGAAAAATTCCTTAGTAAAACTAAGATCCTTAGTCTCAAAACCCATAGGCAAGAAATGCCAACGTACATAGGAATCCAGCGCCTCAAGATAGCTGACAAAAAGGCTCTTAGGGTCCTGTGTCTCCGGCTTACTCAAACTCAGGTTCCCAGTCGAGAAATACCGTTGAGAGTCAACCGTGTAGGTAAATAGCTCGACCTTGCGGCTGTAATCATGATACGCCTCTTCCAGATTCGGCCAATGTCCCAGATAGGCGTTAGCCAAGTCCTCGCTAGTCATCACATCCGCAGGAATATTGCTGACAATGATCTGGCGGGCTTTGTCCTGAGGGTTGAGCTTAAAGGCGCAGCCGCGTAGCTGAACAGACAGCCCTAGCGCCGACTGAGACAATGTTAGATCCACATCGGCAACATATAGTTCGCGGTTAAGCGGAACAAAACGCATGGGCTTAAATTCGCCTATTTTATTCACCTTGCGCTGCTCGGAAAACTGCCAGGGGAAAAAGCTAAAAATAAAGAACCTTTTTTTGGGCTGATCAAAAGATATGATTTCCAGCTCCTCGAACTTATTGCCGAAGATGGTAAGCTTAGAAATCGCGCTGCCAATTCCATCCAGGCTCATGATCAAGCTGAAAAATTCCTTTGTCGGGGTATCGTATCCCGGAGCCACAAAAAGAGTAAAAGGGAGATTCTGGTAAAAATATTTATTTATATAACCTTTGACGTTATTGAAACACCCAGAGAAGTCATAAGGAATATTCTGCGTGGACCAGATAGTGTGCATCTGGCCGTCGACAAAAAAGGTGTTGCCGTCGGAAAGCTGCAGCTTAATACAACGGACTTCCTGAAGATTAGACTTAAGCATATTCTGGATATCAGAGCAGACGGATTTATCCGCCTGCAATTCGACAAGCAAAGCATCCGATTTCCCAGTATTCGCCGGCTTTTCGCCGGCGGGCGCAAGACCGGCTAAGGTAGCTTCTTCGATAAGCGCGGCCAGCTCGTTTTTCTGGCGACCGACCCGGCCCCTGATCACCTCGGCCACGGCGCGGCTGGCTCCCACCAAAGCCTCTGCGGCTTTGAGAATCACGACGCCGGTACATTTCTCCTCGGCAGCGGCCGAAGTTGCTGAAACCGGCTGAACCGCCGATTTTATCTGGGCTTTAAGGGCGGCTAGACTATCTGCCTCGGATTTCTGCACGGCTTCTTTCTTGAGGCGCTCCTCGTCGGCAAGACGCTTCCACTTATCTGTCTCTGCCTGACGCGCCGTCTCTTCTTCCTGCAAGCGCCTAGCTTCATGGCTCTGGGTCGGCTGCGCCAGCTTCATTTGCGCTTCGGCTTTTTGCGCCGCTTCCAACGCCTTGCGCTTAGCCTCTTCTTCAGCCTGCTGCTTCGCTTGCTCTTGCGCCTTGCGAACTTCTTCGGCTTTCTTGGCTACAACTTCTGCCTCGGCTTTCTTAGCTGCTTCTGCGTCGGCATCAGCTTTCTTTTTGGCTTCTTCCTGCGCGCGCTTTTCTTCTTCGGCACGGCGCTTCGCTTCTTCCTGCGCCTTGCGCTTAGCCTCTTCTTCAGCCTCACGACGAGCCTGCTCAATTGCCTTACGCACCGCCTCCTCAGCTTCCTGTTTAACAGCCTCTGCGACACGCGCCGCCTCCTCAGCTTCCTGTTTAGCTACCTCTGCGGCACGCTGTGCCTCCTGCGCCTGCAAGCGCCCCTCCTTCTGTACCCTGCACTCTTCTTCCAAAACCCGCTTTTCTTCCTCAACCTTCCTGACTAATTCCTCGACGGATTTCTTGGCCTCCTCAAGACTCAGGCGCTCTTCTTCCACACGCTTACGCTCTACTTTAATCTCCGCTCTCTCCGCCTCGGCCTGCGTCTGGCCTTCGGTCAAAGACTGTCTGGCTTGGTCAAGCTTCTTAAGCTCCTTATCCAGCAAACTGCGCTCCTGGGCCGCCTTTTCTTCCGCCTCAAGCAAAGCCTTCTTTTCTTCTTCAGCTTTCTTAAACTCTTCTTCAAAATGGGCTTTCTCACGCAGCTCCTGGTCCTTAAGTTCATCTTGAGCCTTACCCAAAGCCACCTGATTGCGTTTTAATTCTTCTTCTAATACTCCGAGGGCCACTTCTTTACGACGGGCTTCCACTAATATTTTCTTAGCCTCAGCCGCATCCCGGATCACTTCCTGGCGCGCCTGATGCTCTAACCCCAAAGTCCTTCGCTCCTCTTCAACTTCTTTTGCCAGAGCATCCACTGACCTTTTCGTCTCTTCTAAAGCGCGCTTATCATCCTCGATTTTACGGCCGATTTCCTCGGCAGCCTTACGCGCCGCCTCCAGCACCACATGCTCCACCGCTTCCTGCGCAATTTTCGCTTGCTCCTTTATACGCAAAAACTCCTCGGCCTGACGCTGGGCCTTTTCCTCAATCTCGCGCCTAACTTTTTCCCCGGCCTCTCGCTTTGCCTTTTCCGCGGCCTTTCGCTCTGCCTCGATGTTTTTCTTGGCTTCCGCGAGCGCCCGCTTTTCTATTTCCTTACGCCGGGCCTCTTCTAATTTCTTGAGCCCTTCTTCCTGCCTACGCTTTTCTTCCTGCAGTTTCTTAGCCTGCGCCAGCAAAAGTTTGTCTTCTTCCAGTCTTCGCCGAGCCTCTATTTCACCTCGACGCGCATCTTCTACAGCGTGCATTGCCGCTTCTTTTTTGCGAGCCCCACTCTCAAGCATAAGTTTATCTTCTTCAAGCTTTGCATCCAGCGATAATTTTCTGCGCCGCTCTTCTTCGGCCAAACGCACCCACTTCTCTGACTCAAGCCGCTTGGCTTTTTCTTCCATCTCCACTTCCGCGGTGCGGCCCAATTCTTTAGAAAGTGTTTCAGAGATAAATTTCGAATCTTTTGCTTCCGTAACTTCCGTGACTTCTTTAGATCTTCTACCCACCGGCATACTCATCCCAGCATTTTTAATGATGGCGTTGACACTGGACTTGGACAGCTTTACCTGAAATTTATCTTCCGCTAAAGTAGCCAAGGTCCGGCATCCTATGGCAGGATTGATTCTTTTTTGCTCAAGGATAAAATCACGCACTTCATCTTTTAATTTATAGACTACTCCCATATGACCTCCCTTGCACAGAAAGTGCACACCAACTTATCCTATAAAGTTGGGTGTTTTGGACATTTATAGCAACGAGCTTTAAATTATTACCCCATTTATTACCCTGTTCAGATAGCTATTGCCCCATTAAAGTTTCTGCCACTTAGCTGACTTGCCCTTACCAAGACAGCGAATCTTCTTTTCCTTTTGTAATTGCCGAAAGACAATCCGTATCATATCCCGGCTGACTGCCGGACATTCCTTTTCTATTTCGCTTATAGTAAATTCTCCAAATTGCTTTTCTATTGTCCTTGTAATGATATCGGTTTTTACACCTCTTGCCGGCAATATACTTCCCGCGCGCTCCTCAAACTCTTTATAAGCCCCAAGTATCGTTGCGAGGAAATAATTGAACCATGGAAAGACATCGTGTTTAGCCTGATGCCACTCTTGAGAACTCTTGTTCAGTGATTCATAGTATGTTTCTTTGGACTGCTCGACAATGCGCTCAATGCTTATGTATTGGCCGACCTGAAACCCGTGTTGATACAAAACCAAGAGCGTCAATAGGCGGGAAACCCTGCCATTACCATCTCGAAACGGGTGGATACATAAAAAATCCAGAACAAGACAAGCGATAGCATAAAGATCGGGATACTTAAGCTGTGCTACGCTATTTTCATAAGCAAGGCATAGCTGTTTTATCATATCAGGCGTCTCGGCCGCGCTTACAGGCTTAAAAATAACTTCGACACGGCCATTCGGGTATTTACGGATGATATCATTATCTTTTTCTTTCCACTTGCCGGCATCCCAGGCCTCCCCTCGGCATAAGCGATGCAGCTCTTTGATTGTTTCTGGCGTAATCCGTAAACTTTTGTGTTTGATGTGAATTAAATCTAGCGCCTTACGATATCCCGCCACTTCTTCCTCAGAACGATCCCGCGGCTTGCTATGACCAATAACCAGTGGCTTAAGACGACCTTTTTCAACTGTTACGCCTTCGATACGATTGGATGACTCCGCACTCTCAATAAGCGCCATTTCAACCAGTGATTTTAAAACTTGCGGAGATTGTTTCGCGTACAATTCCTGTTTCCCCTTGTATTCGGCAATTGAATTCATCAACCACACTGCGCTTAAGGGTAACTTAACATTATCACGCTTAATAGAATGCATATATTGCCTCTTTTTCCTTCATCCTCCGACTCTCTTATCTTACTTAGGAGGCTTCGAATTGAAATGTTGGGTAAAGTCGAAGCACTCCTTTTGGACATTCTCTATTTAAAGTTTAGGACAAAACTTTCAACAAGTCAAGTAAAAATTGGACATTCTCAGAAAATAATGGGAACGGTTCTAATTTTCTGCCGATTTTGCCAAATAAAAATAGAACCGTCCCCTTTATTCATACAGATTGGACATTAGAATAGCGACGGGAAATATTTTCTCCAGCACCTTGAAAACCACACCTATATATGTTATATTATAGTGGCATTAATAGAGCTCTTTAAATAAAGTACTTGTAACGATAATAGCAAACCTTCCGAAAGGATGGGACGCAAAGCTATAGGGGCTAAATCCGCGAAAGTGGATACGCCTGCCAGTTGCCGAAAACAAAGCCAACTGCATCATATAGCCCTATGTCCTGAATCGACGGATATAGGGCTTTTTTGTTGCAGAAAGCAACACACCGGCCGTTCCTATAAGGCCGGGTGTATGGCTGAAAAGACGATGAAAACAAAACGTAATGCAAAAATCTGGGCGGCATTATTACTTCTGGGTATTTTAATATTACTCCCCGCCAGCCACGGAGTATTTTGTCTGCCTGAGCCGGACGCTGTAGTAAACGGCCAGGCAGATTTTGTTTGTCCTACCCCCACCTCTATGCAGATCAACGCCAGCGATAAGGCCATCGTCAATTTCAAATCTTTCAACATTAAAGAAAACGAATCCGTGATCATCAATCTTCCTACAGTCAATTCGGAAATCCTTAACCGCGTGGTTGGAAACAAAGCCAGCGATATCTTGGGCAATCTCTCCTGTAACGGCGTGATGATCCTTGTGAATAAAAACGGAATATTTATCGGGCCCAACGCGCAGGTAAATGTCGGCTCTCTTATTGCTTCCACCCGAGACATCACCAATTCTAACTTTGTTGATTCCAAATATATTTTTGAAAAAGTTTCCGAGGAGCAGCTGGATATGTTGCTTGTGAATCAAGGCACCATAAGAGTAAGCAAGGGCGGATTCGGCGTGCTGATTGCCGGAGCCGTGGAAAACGAAGGCACCATCATCTGCCCCATGGGCACTATCGCCCTGGTGGGCGGGGATATGATCACCCTAAATATAGCTGATAGCGGCCTGATTTCGGTAGCTATCGACAAAGCCACTGCCTCTACTATTTATGATAGAGACGGCCAGCCGGTCACATCACAAATCAAAAATACCGGCTACCTGGAGGCAGATGGCGGCGTCGTGCTATTGAAGGCCGAATCAGTAACGGGGATATTCGAGAAAGCCATCAATCTTGAAGGCACGATCCGCGCCCAGCATGCAGACGGCTCAAGCGGCACCGTGCGCCTGGATACCCACGGTAAAGTCATGGTCAATGCCATAATCGCAGCCACTAACATAAAAATCGGCGAAGCCAAAGTTATGGTGCCGGTAGAAATAAGAATTCCGGAAATCGTTCTACAAGCAGAAGAATCCATAGAGCTGGCTGCGGAAGAAATATATGCCACAGTAGAAGCGCCCAAGACCGAAATTTATAAAACCGGGAACATCGAGATCACCGATGTCCACGCAACCGCGCAAACTATCACTATTGAAGGTGAGGGATTTCAGGTAACCTACCTGCAAGCCACGGACCTCACCCTTCATACAGACAACGCGGTCAACACCACACCCGGCATTATCATTCAGGCGAATCAAATACGCGTGATCGCCAAACAGTTCGGCACCCCGACAGCTCCATTACACATCCTCGCAGACAAGATTTACATAACCAGAGTCGCCGGTTTCTTTGATATTTTACAGTTTGAAGGTATAGGCACATCCATCATGCTGCGCGGCCCGCCTGATGGATTTGGCGCAATAATTTACAATAACATTGCAAGCCTTGAGCTCAATGCCGAGAAAGTGCGCGTTATAGGCAATGAGCCGCTCTATTTATACTCAAATATCACCTTCCATAACTTCGAATGCACAACCCCCGGTAAAGAGATTTATTTTGAAAGCGGAAAAACCTACACCTTTAAAGGCTTTACCTATATATATGGCCAGCCGGGTGGTGAGAATATTGTTTATTTGCGCTCCAGCGAAAAAGGCACGCCTTGGTATATTGATGTCCAATCTGAAGAATATATTTTCTCCATGGTTGGCATAGGCGATTCATACAACATTGGACAAACCGTCTTACGCGGCCACCCCTCCTCCACTTTTGGCAATAACTCCCGCTGGAACCTTAACACCGTAGTTTGGACAGGAGCGGTAAGCGCCCTTTGGTCTGTATCCGGTAACTGGAACGGCGGCACACCGGCCGGACAGGCAGTAGAATTCACCTCCGGCTCAGTTGTCTCAACCATTGATACCGCTTATACTGGCGCTAATGCCCTGCTCTCCTTAACCATAAACGGCTACACTGGAACTATTACCCAGAGCGCAAACCTTGCCATAACCGGCGATTATGTCCAGTCAACAGGTAATTTTATCTCAAATCCCAGCTATACCTTTACTGTTGGCGGAAACTTCTCTATCCCCTATGCCGGAGGCACCTTCAATCGTTTTACGGGAAACGGCGGTTCTGGCAACCCTTACCTTATATATGACGTCTACGGCCTGCAAGCGGTAACATGCTACTTGACTTCATATTTTACTCTATACAACAATATCGATGCTTCCCCTACCAAGCATTGGAACTGGACAAGCGCAAACGGCGGTTATTATCAGGGATTCTTCCCGATAGGAGATAAGCTAAGCGGATCTTATGATACCTTTAACGGATATCGTAATGATGTGGTTTTCGAAGGAAACCAGAAAGCTGTCTTTGACCTGTACATTAACAGGCCGGACTTAAGCCATGTAGGTTTATTCGGCTATGTCTGCCGCGCGATTATACAGAATCTTGGCGTGGTCAATGCAGATATTACCGGAGGATTAACAGATCCCATTCCTGACATCGGTACGGCAGCCGGGATAATAGTCGGTACGATGTGGAATTATCAACGCTGGTATTCTCTCACGATTATGAACTGTTTCTCAAGCGGGACAATTCACGGAACAGATAATGTCGGCGGTATTGTGGGTGGAAGTTATGACGCAAGTTTTGATAACAATTTCTCTGAAGCGGATGTTTACGGAAGAAGCTATGTAGGAGGCATAATAGGAGGCTTGGGGAATGGCCAAATTTACAGATGCGCCAGCACCGGAAATGTTACCGCTACTGTGGATTATGCCGGAGGCATAATGGGCAGTGGCGGCGGCGCAGACTGGCACGAACCTTCTTGGTGCTATGTCTCCAGTTGCTTCTCTACGGCTACGGTAACCAGTCCCGGTACTTATGTAGGTGGCCTGGCTGGCCTTATAAACAACGGAACCGTGGGTCCACTCTACCCTCATTCGTATTATACTGACACCTCCCACCAGAATGGTATGGGAACATATGAACCTGCCGGGCCTACAGCATTCTACGGAAACACCCACGATGTCTACACCGGCACAAGCAATAACGGAAGAGCCTGGGATTTTGTCAATACTTACGTCTCCTCGCCCACTGATATCGCCCGTTTCACCTTCTACGTTCCGCCGTCTATTGATATAACCGGAACTGTTGACGGACTGACTTCAGGAGTATCCATAAAACTCATCATCGATGGCTTACTCTATGACACAAAAACTTCCGGAATCGGAGGAGCATACTCCTTCCTTGATGTCGACTTAGCTAACCGCGGGAAGAACTTCCTCATCTTTGCTGACAGTAACAACGCATACAAAATCAATATTCTGGGTAAAGTAACCAAGATTGATTCTAGCGCTTCGCTAGGAGAGATCCTCCTAGCTGGGGATCTGACTAACGCAAACCTGGTTACTGCCTGGTATAACGACATTAACGGCACAAATGACATATATTATACTGCCTCTGGAAACTCCGCCACCTTTGCCGCAGGAATGACGCTAAAGATTGCTTCTGGGGTAACCTATACTCCCGACGGCACTACTCAGGTAAACGGCATACTCGCTAATCAGGGTAAAATCAAGCTTATCGGAACTGAAAGTATTAGCGTCGCTGCTGCGGTAGATTCCGGAACCGTAGAATATTACGGCAGCAGTTCATATACCGGACTGGTCGGAGGAAATTCCTATCATAACCTAATATTTAACGGCAGCGGGGCATATACTTTAAATCAACCCTTGCTGGTCACCACTGACCTGACGATTTCTGCGGGAACAGTAAATGCCCCTACCAGTATAACTATAGGCGGTAATTTCTCCAGGGCGACAGCCGCCACTTTTAATCACAACAACGGGACCATTACATTCAACGCCGCTACAACAGGAAAGACTATTACGACGAATGGATCAAGCCTTGCGAATGTAACCATCAATGGTATAGGCGGGGGATGGACTCTGCAGGATGATCTGACCGTCACTAATACCTTTACTCTTAGTAACGGTACCCTTTCTACCAACGACAAAAAATTGATATTAGGCGCCTATACGCAAAACGGCGGAACGTTCAACGCCGGCTCATTATCCATCACTTGCAAGGGAAACTTCGGTATAAGCTCGCCGGCCATCTTCAATGCCGGTACTTCTACCCTTATCCTTGACGCTTCCAATGCGACGAGCGGGATCAGTTTTAACGCCGGCGGATATACCTTTAATAAGATATCCCTTAATAACACATCCTCCTCAGACCGGACGATCACGATAGGCACCGGAAATTATATATTTAACGGCAACTTCTATCTGGTTTCCTTGGGAACCGGAAGATTGACCGTAGATGCAACCGCAAATAATCCCAATATTACTATACTCGGTAATTTTGGGGTAGGAAGCAGTGCAACCCCTCAAGATGTCGATGCTACTCAGTATACTTATGTAGGCGGTAATTCTTCATACGAATGGATACAAAGGGTCCAATTCAATGGCATTGATTTAACAAGCGGCAATAACGGTGGGTATCTAGATGCTACAAACAATATTACAAATGCTCTGGAACCAACTCAAACCTATACCATTTCTATAACCAGTACGGCTTCGTATACGGAATATTTCTCTGTATGGTTTGATTGGAACCAAGATCACGCTTTGGATGAATCCGAAAGGTATAATATCGGCAGTGCCTATCAAACAGTAGTTTCAACGGATATTCTCGTTCCAGGTACAGCAACGGCTGGTTCCACATTGTTCAGAGTAAATGGTGAATATGGTGGGTGGCCTTCCTCTGCATACTCCCACTATTGGAATGAAACTGAAGATTATTCTGCTTTTGTTAGTTCGGGCACAGGCAGCGGTGACGGACCAAAAACCATAAACGCCGGCAACGGCACCTGGCGAATCGATGGAAACGTGGATATGACCGGCGTCACTTTTAATCCCGGCCAGGCCAAGAGACTATTTACTACCGCAACCCCTAATACCGCGCTTCCGAACCCCGCACCTTTTATTGGCCTTGCCCTTGCAGGCACAGATTCAGGCACCTGGAACTTAACCGGCGCCCTGGATCTTAACGCGGGCCTGGATATCTATGCCGGAACTTCCCTTACACAGAACAGCTATAACATCACCGTGCGCGGAAACACTACCATTAATCCCAGCACATTTACTTACGGCAGCGGAACCCTATATCTGCTAAGCGACCTCACGTTGAATGCCGGCGGCAATAACTTAGGTAGAGTGGTAATAGGATCAAGTCCTGACAGAACAGACCTCGCGAATAACTTTGAGTGCAATTACCTGACCATCAACGCGGCCGACTCATTCTACACACACGGATATAACGTCCTTATCCATAATGACCTGACTATTACCAGCGGCCTGCTGGATGCCACCCGCGAAAGCACAAGGACTACCACTATCACCCTAAGCGGCAACTGGACCAATAACGGCGGAAACTTCGTGGCTGACAACTCTACCGTCATATTCAACAGCAACTCTATTATCGGTGGATCAACCGCCACCACATTCAACAATGTCACGGTCACCGGAACCGTGGACCAAACAAGAAGCATGATCGTAAACGGAGATTTCGCGATTAACTCCGGATTCTTTAACTGCAGCAACCCTGCCACATATACCTTTACGGTAAACGGTGATTTTGCGCTTAACGGCGGCACCTTTGACCGCTGGACAGGCGGCGGGACCGTAGGCGATCCTTACATGATCTATGATGTCTACGGCCTGCAGGCGATGAAACAAATACTTACTGCCTGGTACACGCTTTATCAGGATATAAATGCATCCCCCACCCAAAACTGGTCAGGCGGCTTTGAGCCGGTAGGAAATGACTTTCCTGCAGCATTCTCCGGAAATTTTAACGGCTCATCGCACACCATCACTAGCCTTACTATCAATCGCTCCGGAGAAAGTAATGTTGGGCTCTTCGGTGCCACACAGGGAGCATCGATATCAAACATCGGGCTCATAGCGCTAAGCATAAGCGGAAATTCTGTTGTTGGAGGGCTTGTTGGCAGCAACTCCTCTTCCTCAATATCCACATCATATGCTACCGGCACCGTAAACAGCTATGCACAAGCCGGAGGGCTGGTCGGAGAAAATAGTAATTCTTCGATTATTAATTCCTATGCAAATGTTAATGTTACAAGTACGGGCCCTTATGACAATTGGACAGGTGGTCTGGTTGGCAATAATTATGCTTCTGCTATCTCCAATTCCTACGCCGCCGGCAGGATTAACGGCGCAGGAACTGGCTTAGGCGGCCTTGCCGGGCGTAATGCCGATTCAAATATATCTAAAACTATATCTAATTCTTTTGCAACCGGCGAAGTTGTGGGCGGGAGCAATCGCGGAGGACTCGTAGGTATTGATTCCTACGGCATCTGCACTAACTGCTGGTACATCGAAAATGGCGCTACTCAGGGTATCGGCAACATCCCGGATCCTGTTCCGGCTAATGGGACGATAACAAAAGAGCCTAACGGCGCTAAGGCATTCACACAAACGATGACTTTCAGCGGCAATATGGTCGGAGCGCATAAAGTCTACTGGCAGAACGGCGTTGTCAGTGGAACACCAGCTTGGAACTTCACAAATTCCGGAGACGGCGGGCATACGGATCGCTGGATCATGACCGGCCTACCTCACCTGCAAATAGAATACTCCACCAATATAACCAACGTCTATCAGCTGCAAATGATGGCACTGAACCTGAATGCCAATTACACTCTCGCCAACAATATAGTCGCCACGGAAACCTCGACCTGGAACTGGGATGGCTCCGGAACGCTACCTACAGATTACTACGGCTTTGAGCCGGTGGGAAATGATGTCACCAATTTCAACGGCTACCTTTATGGCCAGGGATACAAGATCACGGGCCTGACGATCAACAGACCTGCCACCAGTTTTGTCGGGCTATTTGGTTGGGCGCGGAATGGTGTCAATAACCTAGGCCTCGAGAACGTTTCTATAACCGGCTACGACTATGTGGGCGGCCTTATCGGATATACGGTGCACGGATGGAACGTTACTGATAATGTTTATGTTACCGGGACGATAACCGGTCACTCGTGCGTCGGCGGATTGTTAGGAGGACTTGTTTACACGACGATCAAGAACTCTTATTTTGAAGGAAGCATAGTAGCAGTTGACACCTACGGCGGGCTCTACGGCTACAGCCACTGGTTCTGGATGTATAACTCCCATTATGATATAGACAATGTCTCTTTCAACGGTACAACGGGAACCTATGTAGCTGACGGAGGCATATACCAGGATCTATACGCTGCCTGGAAACCAACAAAGTCACTGAATATCAATACTTATCTTCCGTCCGCGGGAGGATACTATGAACTGCGGGATATCACTGATTTAAAAGAGCTTCTAGGGTTCGTGAGCGTGGAAGGTGCGGGTTACAAATTCAAGCTGGCCTTTGACGCTGATCTCTCCCTTGCTCCCACAAACTACCACATACCCTATATATACGCTGCGGAATTTGACGGCAATAACAAACTCATCACCAACGTCAACATAAACATGCCCACAAAGATGAACCAGGGCTTTTTCGGATATGTCACTTACCTTACCATAAAAAATGTAAGACTGGAAAGCGGAAGCGTCTCCGGCTCGCATATTACAGGCGGACTGGTCGGTTTCAATCAGGGTGATCCGGTAGGCACGATCACGGATAGCTATAGCAGGGTCAACGTAACCGCCTATTCTACCGAAGCCGGAGCTTTCATCGGAATGAACCAGGGCAACGGTGAAATCCGTAGGTGTTATGCGACAGGCAACCTGACTATGATGCCGGGATCACTGGACGGCGGAGGATTTGTCGGCAAGAATATCGCCAAGATCTACGATTCTTACGCTACCGGCAATGTTTCCGCTCCCGGAGGCACCAATATCGGCGGCTTTGTGGGGAACAATCAAGAAGGTTATATTATAGATAATTGCTATTCAACCGGCAACGTGACTGGAGGTGCTTCTGTCGGAGGATTTGCGGGATATAACGGCGGCGCCATCAGCACCATCACTGACTCAGTCTGGAACACCACCACCTCCGGGCAGGCCGCGGGAGTCGGCGCCGGGAACACAAGCGGAGTATACGGTAAAAACGCCCAACAGATGATGGATATAGCCACCTTCACTGGACTCAGCTGGAGCGTTGGCTCCACCCTTGGCTCGACCTGGGCGATGTCGGGCGATAACAACGCGTATCCGCTTCTGCAGATGCGTTATTCTACCAGCATCACCGACGTCTATCAACTGCAGCTGATGTACCTGGATTTAGACGCCACCTACACGCTCGCCAACAACATCAACGCTAGCGAAACTTCAACCTGGAACTATGACGGCACGCGGTATCTGGGTTTTGCGCCGGTGGGAAGTGATACAGGCGCTTACGAAAACCCGCCAGGAACCTGGAATTATCCCAATGCCTTTATCGGCAGCCTCAACGGACAACATTACACTATCACAGGACTGTATATAAACCGACCATACACCGACAGTGTCGGGCTATTTGGGGAGATCCGCGGCGGTAGCGGCATTTCCAATATAGGTATAGAGAGTGCGGGCATCACAGGGCAGAATTATGTCGGAATCTTTGCCGGATGGCTGGGTGGGTGGACCTCCATTACTAGCTGCTATTCAACAGGTCCGGTCAGCGGAAATGACCAGGTCGGCGGGCTTGTGGGAGGCGATCAAGCTTATTTCTACACCTGCTATTCGACGGCAACGGTTAGCTCCACTTACGGCTCTGGCGGACTTGTCTCCGCTCACTGGAGCGGGATTATAAAAGATTCATATTTTGCCGGGACAGCGACCACGCTGTATACCACCACCGGCGGGATTTTTGGATGGAGTAATGGCGGGATCCTCATTAATACACATTATAATATCGATACTGTACATATTAATGGCAACCATTATGCGTCTGCGGGCGGTTTATATAATAGCCAATACCTTGACTGGTTCCCCGCTAAATTTCTCTCTATCGCAAATTATGCAAGTTCCTTACCGTATAACGGCAGCAGCACGTATTATGAGATAAGCACCGCGCAGGGTTTGAAGGATCTCCTGGGGTTTACTGACTTCTTGGATGTAGTCCCGTCGGCAAAGTTCCGCATTACCGCAAACATAGACCTTTCCGCTGCCCCGGCTAATTTCTATATACCTTATTTAAGGGTCAGCGAATTTGACGGAAACAATAAAGCCATAACTAATCTGAACATAACTCTTCCATGCCTTCAAAATTTCGGATTCATTGGCATATCTATCGGCACTACCATCAAGAACCTGAATATCAGCGGCAGTGTTAACGGATATTTCATGGGAGGCGGACTCGTCGGGGTCCTTTACGGAAGCTCTCTCACCAACTCCCATTTCTCCGGCAGCGTAAGCGGCGCATCTGTCGGTGGAGCCGTAGGCCGCAGCTTTAGCAATACGATAATATCCGACTCCTATTCTACCGGAACAGTAAGCGGGAGCGATCGTAACGGGGGATTCATTTCCTCAGCCTCAGGCGACATCGACAGATGCTATTCAACTGCTACCGTAAGCGGTGGCTGGGCAGGCGGTTTCGCGGGGTCAACGCGCTGGGAATTTGCCTCTATCACCGACTGCTACGCTACAGGAAACGTGACTGCCGACCGCGCAGGCGGTTTTATTGGCGGACCCGCCGACGGCGGCACCGGCACTATGACCAACTGCTATAGCACAGGGGCTGTGAACGGCACCTCTTATAAAGGCGGATTTACCGGGTATGATAACTATATATTTACATATACTTCCTGTTACTGGAACCAGACACTCAATCCGACACTTTTGGATACCGGAGATCTGGGAAATATTTCCGGGGCAGGACGTGATATAACCGGCAAGACTACTCAAGAAATGAAACAACAGTCGACGTACAACGGATGGAACTTTACGGTCACAAGCCTAGGTGCCGGCAATGGCGGTGGCATCTGGATAATGGCGGGTTATCCACACCTACAGGTTGCAGAGTGGTCACAAACCATCACCAACGTCTACCAGCTGCAGATGGTAAGGCTCAACGTGAGTACGACCTATACCCTAGCGAATAATATAAACGCCTCGGAGACCAAGACATGGGACTGGAACGGCTCCAGTTATCTCGGCTTTTACCCGATAGGTAATGATGGAAGCATACCTCCCGCTTCCACGGCGGTTTTTTCCGGAACTTTTAATGGTGCCGGGCACATTATAACCGATCTTACTGTGAACAGGCCCGGGGTAGGTATGGTCGGTCTTTTTGGCGCTTCCACGGGTACGGTGAGTGATGTCGGCTTGCTGAATGTCAATATCACAGGCGGCGATTATACCGGTGCCTTGGTGGGCTTCAATGCTAAAATAATCTTCAACTGTTATGTTGCAGGCGGTAGCGTAACCGGCGGGGGTTATACCGGCGGGTTGGTCGGGCTACATTATAGGTACTATGGTACTACGACTACTACCATAACTGATTGTTACGCTGCGGTGCGTGTAAGTGGTACTGGTGGCCTGGTGGGTTATTTGTTAGACGCTTCCGTTCCAACGAATTCCTATTACGATCAGGCTGTTTCAGGCCAGAGCGATACCGACAAAGGGACACCGATGACCACCGCCCAAATGATGCAGCAGGGAACTTTTAACCCGCCATGGAATTTCACTACCACATGGGCAATCGAACAAGGCAAATCCTATCCATATCTGCGCGGGGGGTATCCATCCGGAGCGCAGGCGATCTCGGGTTATGTTTATTCTAACCAGGGTACAATCCCAATTGGTTCAAATGTCACAGTGGCATTAGCCATTAATGGGTCCATTATCAATACTACTCCTACCGCCGCAAACAGCATGTATTACTTCCTGCTCGATGGCGCGCAATTAAACAATTTCGATAAAGTGCTTGTTTATATTGATGAGCACACCACAGACGGAAACACCATAACCGTGGCTGCGGATAGCAGTATAACAGGCCTGGATATTTATGGCTCAACCCTGATCGTGCGTTATGAAACCGGATCCTTTATCACCAACGATAACCTTGGCACTGCCAAAGGCTCCTTAAATGATGCTGATATCCTCTACTCTGTCGCCTCCTCTAACCTAACTCTGGGAGCAAGCCTTTATATACCGACTAGCTACACCTTTACGCCATCAGGAAATATTGCCTTAAGCGGCAACTGGACGAATTACGGAACATTCACGCCGAGCACTTCAACGGTAAATTTCACCGGCAACACGACGGTATCCGGTTCCGCCACGCATTCATTTACTAATGTCCAGATCACCGGCACGCTTACCGGCTATACAGGCAATATGAACGTCGCCGGAAACTGGACGAATAACGGCACCTTTAACGCCGGGACAGGAACGGTCTCCTTCGGCGGCACAAGCGCTATTCTTGGTACAAATATTACTACCTTTAATAATGTCACTATTACCGGTACCCTCACCGGCCACTCGACGAATATGAATGTCATCGGTAACTGGGATAATAACGGCGTATTTACTTCCGGGGCCGGAACAGTAACCTTTAACGGCACAGGAGCGCATACCATAAAATCCGGCAACTCGGCATTTAATAATATCACTTTCAACAATGCGGGAGGGACTTGGGCCCTGCAGGATATGCTTAATGCCAGCGGCAACCTTACCATCACTACCGGAAACCTCGATGTTTCCGCTAGCAGTTACGGCATTATCCTGGCCGGTAACTGGGCTAACAGCGGAACATT
>JAPLLR010000063.1 GCA_026387455.1 Candidatus Omnitrophota bacterium
CAGGTTGGAGGAATGCAAAGCGTTAGCCTTTTTGACGGAGTGCATGCGTATATGTATATTCCGTCTCAGAATATGGCGATAGCTGTGCCTATGCAGCAGGTGGCATCGCAGGTGCCCATGATCGAGGATTATCAGAAGGACTGTCAGTTCTTGGGCGATGAGACCATGGACGGCAAATATTGCGGTGTATATAATTGTGCTAAAGGCGGGAGTCCCATAAAGTTGTGGATAGACAAATCAATGGATTTTCCGGTTAAGACAGAAACACAGGGGATGGCTGCTTATTATAAAAATGTAGTATTTGACACGCCTTTGGATGACAGCATATTTAGTCTTCCGGCAGGAGTTAAGCCACAGGATATGTCTACCATGATGCAGGGCATGCAGGGCATGACCGGTGCGGGAGTTGGGCAATCACAGTAATGATCATTAAAGGCAAGGTACATAAATTCAGCGACGATATCAATACCGACGATATCGTTGCTGCAAAATACCTGGTGTCTACGGATGCCTTAGAGCTGGGCAAGCATTGCATGGAAAGTATCCGGCCTGATTTTGTCAGCTCAGTGAGCGCCGGAGATATCATTGTCGCCGGGAAGAACTTCGGCTGCGGCTCTTCGCGCGAGCATGCGCCCTTAGCGGTCAAGGGATGCGGCATTTCCGCGGTGCTGGCAAAGAGCTTTGCCGCGATATTCTTTAGAAACGCTATCAATATAGGCTTGCCGTTTTTAGAGTCGCAAGATATCGATAAAATTCGCGAAGGGGATATTCTTGAGATAGACCTTACCGGCGGGATAATCCGTAATCTTACTCAGAGCAAGACTTATAAGACTCAAGTTTTTCCCGGATTTCTGCAGGAGATCGTTGAGCAGGGCGGATTGATGGCTTGGATGCGTAAGAAAGGGAGAGGTGTAAAATGAAGATCGAAAAAGATAGACGCAAAGTAAGTATTGTTTGCCAGGACGGTTCTATTATCAGTGGATATGTGCACATTTTTCAGGGCGAAAGGCTGATGGGTTTTATAAACGATACAAAAGAGACCTTTATTCCCGTAACCAATTGTACTTGCTATAATTCAAAGCAGGTGAAGCTATTTCAGGTTTTCAGCAAAAAAGCAAAAGATACTGTGTTGTTAAACAAGTCAGCAATACTCTTTATGAAGGAAGTTTGATATGGTTAAAAACTACAGAATTGCAGTCATTGGTGGAGACGGTACGGGGCCGGAAGTTGTTCGAGAAGGTTTGAAGGTTTTGAACGTCGCCGCAAATAAGTTTAATTTTACTTACGAGACCAAAGAGTTTGATTTCAGCGGCAGGAGATATCTTGAGACCGGAAAGCTGGTCGATGAAAGCGATATCGCAGAACTTAAAAATTATTCCGCGATTTATCTCGGAGCTGTGGGGGATCCGAAGGTAAAACCTGGTATAATTGAGACAGGTGTTTTGCTTAAGCTGCGGTTTGCCCTCGATCAGTATATTAATTTACGCCCAGTCAAACTTTACAACTCGGTGTATTGCCCTTTAAAAGACAAATTGCCAGAGGATATAGATTTTGTGGTGGTGCGCGAGAATTCCGAAGGGTTATATAAAGGAATGGGTGAGTTCCAGAATAAAGGTATGAAAGATGAGGTAGCCATCCAGATATCTCATAATACCCGTAAGGGCGTAGAGCGCTGCCTGCGTTATGCCTTTGAGTTTACTCGCAAGCGTAACAAAAGGAAGAAACTCACTCTTTGCGGTAAAACCAATGTTCTGACCTTTGCCTGGGATCTGTGGGAGAGGACTTTTAATGAGCTAGCTATTGAATATCCGGACGTGACTACTGATTACGCGCACGTGGATGCTACTACTATGTGGTTTGTAAAGAATCCGGAATGGTTTGACGTGATTGTCACCGACAACATGTTCGGTGATATTATCACTGACCTGGGCGCGATGATCCAGGGCGGAATGGGTATTGCCGCCGGTGGAAATATCAATCCGCAGGGAGTGTCCATGTTTGAGCCTATTGGCGGAAGCGCTCCCAAATATACCGGGCAAAATGTGATCAATCCGCTGGCTGCGATCTGTGCCGCGGGAATGATGTTGGATACTCTGGGTGAAGTTAAGGCTGCGAAAGCAATCGAGGATGCGGTGATAAAAATCGTAAGCACAAAATTGAAATCTCTTGGCGCGGGGAAGATGGGTTATTCTACCTCGCAGGTGGGGGATTTAGTAGCGGAGAACCTATGAAAAAGAAATCTACTTATAATGTAGCGGTTATAGGAGCGGGTGTGGTTGGCATTGAAATGCTTCGCGTTTTAAAACAGCGGAAGTTTCCCGTCGGAGAATTGCGGGTTTTTGCCCGATCAGCCCGGGATATATGTGTCGACGGCCAGATTTATTCAGTACAGCCGATCAACCCCGAGGGGTTTGAGGGTATAGATTTCGCGTTATTTGCCGGGACAGAGGGAGAGAAGGGGGCGGCAGTGACTTACGCGGCTGAGGCGGTAAAAAGAGGCGCGGTAGTCATTGATAACGGCGCGGATTTTCGCATGGACCCTAAGGTTCCTCTGGTAGTCCCTGAGGTAAATGCTGCGGATGCCAGGAAGCATAAAGGCATAATTGCTAATCCCAACTGCTCGACGATACAAATGGTAGTAGCACTTAATCCGATACATAAGAAAGTCGGGATAAAAAAAGTCATTGTTACCACTTTACAGGCTTCATCGGGTGCCGGAAAAGGCGCAGTGGAGCAGCTTAAGGAAGAAATTTCTTTAATTGCTAAAGGAGGATTCGGCAACGTTCATGTCAATGCCCAGAATAAGTCCATGCCCCAGCAGCTAGCCTATAATGTTTTTCCCCATATCGGAAGCTTTGTTGAGCTTGATTACACCAATGAAGAGTGGAAACTGGTCAAGGAAACCCATAAGATCATGCATGCCCCCAAGATGAAGATCTCAGCGACTACCGTCCGTGTGCCTGTAAGGACCGGACATTCAGAATCAGTCTATATTGAGACAGTTAAGCCTATCACTGCCCAGAAAGCCCGGGATATTCTTAAAAAAGCTCCGGGGATCGTTCTAATGGATGACCCCAAGAATAATCTTTATCCCATGCCCAAGGATTCCGAGGGAAAAGACGAGACCTTTGTGGGAAGGATCCGCCAGGATGCCTTTGCCAAGAACGGCTTGTGGCTATGGGTGGTCGCGGATAATCTGCGTAAGGGTGCGGCGACAAACGCCGTGCAAATCGCGGAATGCCTGATAAAGTAAAGCGCAATATATGTTTGACAATTGAGTACGACGGGACCAATTACTGCGGTTGGCAGGTTCAAAACCACAGTAAATCCGTATCCACGAGTAGTCCTTCGATCCAAGCGACAATAGAATCCGCCCTTCGAAAAATTCTCCAGGAAAAAATAAAACTTATCGCTTCAGGCAGAACTGATGCCGGCGTGCATGCTCTGGGCCAGGTAGCAAATTTCCACACCCGCTCAAAGCTTCCCTTGGAAAGAATCCAGAAAGCTCTTAACAGCCTGCTTTCCAGGGATATTTCTATTATAAAAATAGAGGTTGTTGCGGATGATTTTCACAGCCGCTTTAGCGCAAAGTCCAAGCTTTACCGCTATACCATCTTGGCTCGTCCGCATCACTCCGCATTCCTAAAAAATCAGGTTTATTTCATGCCCTTTCCTATCGATGTCTTGCTGATGCAGAAAGAAGCAAGAGCTCTTTTGGGCAGGCACAACTTTAAAGCCTTCCAGGCTACTCAAAAAAAGGAGCGTAACCCTTTTAAAACCATCAAGCGCGTAAAAATAGTCAAATCCGCGGATTTACTGACTATTGACATCGAAGCAGATGGTTTTCTTTATAACATGGTGCGTAATATCGTGGGTACTCTTGTTGAAATAGGAAGGGGTAGGCGAGCTCCGGGAAGCCTTAAGAAAATCCTTCTTTCTAAAGACCGTAAACTTGCCGGACCTAACGCTCCAGCTAGAGGGCTGGCTCTACTTAAGGTCAAGTACTGACTCTATTCTTGACATAAGCCAAATCACTCTATAATATAATAATCTAGAACGTTAGTAAGCATTTACTATCCTGAATATAAATAGGGCTTGTTTCATCGACAGTTCCGTATGAAAGATAAATCAACGTTAATCTTGGTAATAGTTTTAGCGGTTATCGCTCTCATTTTAGTTCTTGATTTCTTGACTAGTGCGTTATTTATAAAAACGCTTACAGATTTTAGGGTGGTTGTATCAGAAGCAAACAGAGAATCGACTGAGGCAAAGCTGGAGAATGCTCAAATGAAGGAAGAGTTGATTAAAAACAGGTCTCATATTAATGATGTCGTTAGGATGAACAATGAACTTAAGTTCCAGTTTGATCATGCCGCAAATGCCTTACGGGAAAAAGATAGGGAGCTTGAAAAGAAAAAGGCAGAACTCTTACGATTACGGGTTGATTTGGTTGATGCTTTGGCCGCCTGCCCAAAGCCGGAGACAAACAAAGGTCGATGATTTAACCGCAAGATTTCTTTCGTTTTTAGAGCTTATAGAGCCTCAAGAAGTCTTTAAGATAATCTAGGAGAGCATATATAGAGACAAATGGCGCTTAAACCTTTTGTAAAAAGAAAAGTTAAGTGGTGGGAGGTGGGAATATTATTTCTAATTCTGATAATTTCCTGTCTCGTGCGGCTGCCTTATGTCCATGAGCCGTTTGAGTGTGATCAGGCTAGCTATTCCTATATAGCCAATCATTGGGGAGAGGGCATGACTCCCTATCGCTATTCCTGGGACAGTAAGCCCCCGTTGATCTTTGTGGCTTACCGGATAATCTCGGCATTTCTTGGAACTACAGCTGAGGGGATTCATCTGGGATTTATATTTCTTGCGGCAATCTCGGTAATTTCTATCTATGCTTTGAGTAGAAGGTTGTTCAATCCCGGGTTTGCTCTGATAAGTGCATTTCTTTACGGGTCATTCTCAGGCGGTGCCTTGATAAGCGGGACATTCGCCGTACCGGAGAATCTTTTGGTGATACTTGTGATTGCCGGCATGTATTACTTCTGGGACGGATGGGAGAGGCAGAAGAATAAATACTTCTTTGTCTCGGGGGCCTTTTTGGGTTTAGCTATGATGACAAAGCAGTCAGCTGTGTGGGAAACCGCTGCCCTTACTTTATTTCTTATATCAGGAGGGTTAAGGTCAACTACATTCCTTCTGATTGGCTGGCGTTTGGTTCTGTTTTGGTTAGGGGTAGCAGTAGTTATAGCCATATTTGTGTTGTTATTCTCGGTTTTAGGTGCGTTGTACGAATTTTTCAGCTCCGTGTTTCTTTATAATCTTTTCTTCGGAAGGATAGTTGGGATTAAACAGGGTTTGATTAATCTGGGGCATGCTCTGATTTGGTCTCCGCGTGAGAATTTCCTTCTATGGGTTTTTGCGGTCTCGGGTTGTATTCTCTCTCTTGCAAAACGTGAGCGTAAGTCCATGTTTATTAACCTCTGGTTTTTTGCCACTTTACTAGGTTTGGTTTCGGCTCTGAACTTTTATCCCCATTATTTTATTCAGATAATTCCTGTTATTGTGATACTGGCGGTATATTTTCTGCAAAGCGTATGGGAGCTTCCGGGCTTGGGCAGGAAAGTCTTGAGTATAATATTTGTCTGCGGCGCCGCAATATCATTTGGCGCTGTTCAGTGGAAATGGTGGTTTTGTAGTTCAGTGCTTGATTCTTTGGCAAGCCGCCGCGGCGAATTAGCACGGCCCGAGCTGTATCGGCAGGCGGAAGAAGTGGGTGATTTTATAAGAAATCATAGCGTAGCCGAAGATGTAGTGCAGGTGTGGGGCATGTGGCCAGAGGTGTATTATAACTCTAAGAGGAAGTCCCCTTCTAAATATTTCTATATCGCTTCTCGCAATATTATGCTGGGTAAGTTTAAGGAAGTGGTCCAGACACAGGTCTATTATGATATCATCAGAAATCCTCCTAAATTCATTATTATAGATGAGTATTTTGCGGATCTGATAAGTGAGCCAATGCAAAGGTACATAAACGGCGGCTATGCCCTCGAGAGGCAGGGCGAAAGGTATTTGATTTTAAACAGAAGGGACACTGTTTATTAAGATTGTGGAAAACAGGATTATGAGAGCGGCAAAGTAACCAACATTAGAAAGAATAAGGTAAAGTTTCCTTTTTTTTTAAAATTCTCTCAATAAAGAGTAAAATACTTCAATGATTCTTTCTGTTCACCAGCCTCAATACATGCCTTGGTTAGGATATTTTGACAAGATCGCCAAAAGCGACGCTTTTGTCTTTATGGATCAGGGGCACTATAAGGAAAGTGAGTTTCAGAACCGCAATAAAATCCGCACGGATAGGGGTGCTCTCTGGTTGACGGTTCCGGTAATATCTAAATGCCCGGGAAGGCAGAAGATAAGTGATGTGTTTATAGATCATGACATTGACTGGCGCAAGCAGCATTTAGAAAGCCTTAGGACTTATTACGGTCGGGCTGCGTATTTTAAGAAATATATCGGGTTCTTTGAGGATCTATACGACCGGAGATGGGAAAGGCTTGGCAAACTGAATGTGCTGATTACTAGGTTTATACTTAAGGAGCTGGGGATTGATACCCCGTTATATTTTGAGTCTGAGCTGTGTACAACCGCGACAAAGGCCGAATGTATCACTGAGTTGTGTCTGAAGATGAAAGCCGATAAATATTTATTCGGTTCAGGCGGCAGGGATTATTCGGAAGAAGAAAAGTTTAAGCAAGCGGGGATAACTTTGGTTTACCAGAAGTTTGAGCACCCGGTTTATCGCCAGCAATATATGAGGGATAAAGATCATTTTCTGGCTCATTTGTCGACTGTAGATTTATTGTTTAACGTTGGACCAGATTCCAGAAAAGTTCTGGAGCTTACTTAAGGGAGAATTATAGATATATTTGCGATTGGAGCGCATCCTAATAATATCAAGTTTGACTTTAGAGAGAACGCCATTTTCGTTAAGTACAAGTCCTCCCTGGATATAAATATTGAACTTGCGCTGGAAGAAAAAAAGATGTATATTAAAATTGATGTTTCGGGGCAGGGGAGGAAAGATTAATGATGTTTTATCAAGAAGGGCATAATGTAAGAAAAAGGGGGAGTAAATGGTTATTTCCGATAAGATCCGTAAAGCGATAAATAAGCAGATAAATGCCGAGATGTATTCGGCTTATTTGTATCTAGCGATGGCAGCCCATTTTGAGACCAAGAATCTTCTGGGCGCGGCTAATTGGTTTAAGATTCAGTTTAAGGAAGAAAATACTCACGCTATGAAGTTCTATGAGTATGTTTTGGAGCGCGGCGGCAAGGTGGAGCTTGCGGATATCGAAGCGCCCAAGAGCGAGTGGAAGTCTCTGCAGGAGGCGTTTGCAGAGGTTTATGCCCATGAGCTTAAGGTTACGGGTTTGATCAATGACCTGATGAAATTGGCAAAGTCCGATAATGATTATGCTACCGAATCTTTGCTTAAATGGTTTGTTGACGAGCAAATAGAAGAAGAGGCGAACGCAAGCATAATACTTAATAAGCTTAAGATGATCAAGGATTCCGCGAATGGGATCCTAATGTTGGACCATGAGTTGGGAGAGAGAAAGTAAACAGGATTAAACACCCGGCCTTAGCCCCTTCCTAAAAAGGTATAGGAAGGGCTACCCCTGTGGGGTTATAGGAAAGGCCGGTGTTGCACTTTCTGTGCAAGGAGGGTAAATATGGTTAAGTCAGCGCAGTTGGCAAAACAAATTGTAGTAACTATTGCGAATAAGATCGGGATTCTTGCCGAGATGTCGAAGTTGGTGGCTGACCATGGGATCAATGTTGAGGCAGTGGCCGGATACGCGGCAAATAACGAGGCAAAGATCATACTCCTGACTTCGGATAATCAGCGTGTGACTGATGCTTTAAGAAAAGCTGGGTTTAGCTCGATAAAGGAAGAGGAAGTTGTGGTGGTTGAGCTGGAAAATAAAGTTGGCGCATTAAAGAACATCACTGCGGAACTGGTGGCACAGTCAATTGATATCAAGCAGGTTTACGGCACAGCTTGCGCAGCTGGATGTCCGGCCAAGATCATTCTTTCGACCAGCAATAACGATAAAGCGCTTGTTGCGTTAAAGAAATAAGATTTCGGGTTTTTAGGAAAATTAAAGGGAAAACTCTCCGGACGGCCCTTTAGGCTATTTTTGGGCCGTCCTTTTTTAAACATAATCCATATGAAAAACAAATCAATTGACCGTTTAGAAGAAAAGATGAAAGACATGGACACAGAGTCGCTGCGTTTTCATATTCTTAATAACGCCAAGAATTTCAAGTCCTCGTGGGTGGAGCTAGGTAGGGCATTATACTCTGTCTATAAGGACAAGATGTATAAAGAATGGGGTTACAGCACTTTCGATATTTATACCGTAAAAGAAATCGGCATAAGAAAGCAGACGGCGCTTAAGCTCCTGCGTTCATACATGTTTTTAGAGAAAGAAGAGCCGCAGTATCTGCGAAAAGGCTATCTAGAAGAAACGGACGCGGCAAAGGTGCCGGGCTATGAGTCTGTTGACGTGCTGCGGCAGGCAAAGAATAAAAAAGTCCTGGATAAAGAGGATTATGAGCATATTAAAAAAGAGATATTTGAGGATGGTCAGGACGTGCAAAAAGTGCGCAAGGATCTGACCGCGCTGATCAGAGAGCGTAAGGAGCTGGACCCGGAAGCCGCTTTAGAAAAAAGGAAAACAGCGACGGTAAGAAGGCTGGTGAGCGTTTTGAAGTCGCTAAAGAAAGAGGCAGAGCTGTTAAAGTTGTTGCCTGTGGCGTTATTAAAAGAGACGGCTCAGCTGATCAGCCGCATTGAAGAAGAGGTTGGCTAATTATGCAAAAAAGAATATACTATCACGATACTGACTGCGGGCAGGTGGTCTATTACGCTAATTACCTCAAATATTTTGAAGAGGCACGCACGGAGTATTTTGCCCAAAAAGGCTTCCAGATCAAGGAGCTGGCTGAAAAGGGTGTGATGTTTGTGGTGGCCCGTCAGGAGATAGACTACAAGTATCCGGCGTTTTACGGGGATGATCTTAAGATAAATACGGTTGTGGTGGAATTGGGGGCGGCAAAAATAATTTTTGGGAATGAGACTTTTAATCAGAACGGTCAACTGCTTAACGAGGCAAAGACAGTCCTGGTTTGTGTGGATAGCAAGCTTAAGCCTCAGGCTATTCCGGATTATTTAAGGGAGAAAATGTAATATGATGATAAATGTGCAGGCAGGTTGCCTGCTTCCCGCGCTTATGTTATTGAACCTTTTTTTCGGCTGGATGTTTTTAAACACATGGACCTGGCTTTGTTTTGAAGGAGCGCTTCTGTTATTGTTTTTTCTTAATGCTTCAGTATTGGTACGCAGGGTTCGTTCATGGGCCAGACCAAAATCAGGCAAAATCATTGATGTGGATGCTGAAGTAGTGGATGAGAAACTGAAACTGAAAAAGGAGGATTGAAATGGGTGGTTTTGATTTATTGCTGCTTGCGCCGGTAGGTTCAATTTTGGCGCTGGGATTTGCTTTTTATTTAGCGGTGTCTATTCTTAAGAAAGATGAAGGAAATGATAAGATGAAGGAAATCGCCCTGGCAGTGAGGGTGGGGGCAAAGGCTTATCTTAAGAGGCAATATATCGGAGTAACGATTTTTTTCGTAGTTGTCTTTTTGATCCTGTTGGCTATGTCGCTTAAGGGTTACCTGGCTATTTTTGTGCCTTTTGCGTTTTTGACCGGAGGCTTTTTTTCCGGTTTGTCAGGTTTCATTGGTATGACTATCGCGACGCAGTCATCGAACCGCACATCTGCTGCGGCAATGAAGAGCTTGAACTCCGGCTTACGCGTGGCGTTTTCCAGCGGTGCCGTGATGGGGCTGACCGTTGTGGGTTTAGGCCTGCTTGATTTAAGTATCTGGTATTATTTTCTTGATTGGTATTATGCCGGGCACGCTCTGCCTATGGGTACAGATAAGATCACTGCTATTACTTCTACTATGCTTTGTTTCGGAATGGGTGCCAGCTCTCAGGCTTTGTTTGCACGCGTGGGCGGTGGGATTTTTACTAAGGCAGCTGACGTGGGCGCTGATCTCGTCGGAAAAGTTGAGGCAGGAATACCTGAAGACGATCCGCGCAATCCTGCAGTTATCGCGGATAACGTTGGCGACAATGTAGGAGATGTTGCCGGTATGGGGGCGGATCTATATGAATCGTATGTGGGTTCGATTGTAGCTACATCCGCTTTGGGTGTAGCGGCGGGATTAGGGGTTGCGGGCGTCACCGTGCCTTTAGTCATGGCTGCGGTAGGAGTAGTCTCGTCAATTATCGGGACATTTTTTGTCAGGAGCCGGGAAGAGGCCTCGCAAAGCGTATTGCTTGCGGCTTTGCGTAAGGGTGTATTCACCAGCTCGTTTCTGGTAGCGGTTATCTCGTATTTTCTTGTCTGGAAGATCCTTGGCTGGGCGCATATCGGAGTTTACTGGTCAATATTGTCGGGCTTAGTCGCTGGAGTGTTGATAGGCCTGTGTACGGAATATTACACGTCAAGCGGATTTAAGCCCACAAAGTTTATTGCTGAGCAGTCGCTTACTGGTCCGGCAACCGTGATTATCGGCGGGCTTGCTGTAGGGATGATGTCAACTGCAATGCCTGTAATCATCGTTTGTGCTGCTATATTGGCAAGCTATTATTTTGCCGGAGGAGCTGTCAGCGCTTCAGCTGGTTTGTACGGCGTGGCTATCTCCGCTGTAGGTATGCTTTCGACCTTAGGTATCACTTTGGCGACTGACGCTTATGGCCCGGTGGCTGATAATGCCGGAGGAAACGCGCAGATGGCTGACTTGCCTCCCGAGGTAAGAAAGAGAACTGATGCGTTGGATGCATTGGGAAATACTACTGCCGCAACAGGTAAGGGATTCGCTATTGGCTCTGCTGCCTTGACGGCTTTGGCGTTGATCGCCGCTTATCGTGATCAGATCGATCTGATCATAAAGCAAAAAGGTTTAAGCATCAGTCTGGATCTTAGCCTTATGAACCCCAAGGCATTGGTGGGATTATTCCTGGGAGGGATGCTGCCGTTTTTATTCTGCTCTATGACCATGCGCGCGGTAGGTAGAGCAGCAGGCAAGATCGTGGTTGAAGTCAGGCGCCAGTTTAAGGAAATTATCGGCCTGATGGAAGGTAAGGCTAAGCCTGATTACGCCCGCTGCGTAACCATTGCCACCTCAGCTGCTCAGAAAGAGATGATCGCTCCGTCGCTGTTGGCTATAGTCGCACCAATAATTGTGGGAATTGTTGCCGGCATTGACGCGGTGGCCGGGCTTTTGATCGGGGCTACTGTTTCGGGCTTTGTTCTAGCGGTGATGATGGCGAATTCCGGGGGTGCTTGGGATAACGCCAAGAAGTTTATTGAGGAAGGCCACCATGGAGGTAAGGGTTCACAGGCGCACAAGGCAGGGGTGGTGGGAGACACGGTAGGAGATCCTTTTAAGGATACTGCCGGCCCGAGCTTGAATATTTTGATCAAGTTGATGTCCATGGTTTCAATAGTTTTTGCCTCATTTATAATTACCAACACCTTAGTTAAGTAATTTATAAAGTTATTAATAATGCCCCTGTTCAGTTTCTGGACAGGGGCATTTTTTGTGGCCTATTTTTTCTCCAAACCCCTTGAAATTCATGGAATTTAGGGTATAATTTAAAAATCAAGTCAATGGCAAAATCCAACCTACTTTTTATCATTACCAAGCTGGAATTAGGCGGCGCTCAGAAGCAATTGTTAAGTCTGATCAATTCCCTGGATAAGAGCAGATTTAATTTGCATTTATTCACTGCTTGGGAGGGTTTTTTAGTTGAGGATGCCCTGGCTATTTCAGATTTGACCTTCTACAGGTCAAAGTTTCTGGAGCCGCCGATTAACCCTATAAATGATATTCTGGCACTTTTGGAAATCCGCAGATTCATTAAGATTAACAAGATTACTATTGTTCATACCCATAGCTCAAAGGCCGGGATCGTCGGGCGTTTGGCAGCGTATTTTTCGGGGGTTAAGACTATTGTGCATACCGTGCACGGATGGCCTTTTAACGATTATCAGACGCCCTGGTTGCGGGCTTTATATATATGGCTTGAGCGGATATCCTGCGGATTTACCAGCAGGATCATTGTAGTCTCTTGCCATGATAGAGAAGTAGGTCTCAAGAATGGCATAGGTGAACCCGCTAAATACCGGCTGGTGCGTTACGGAATAGATAGGTTCGAGTTTTCGGTAGAGGCGGGTTCGATAAGAAAAGAGTTCGGTTTCGCGGATAGTGATTTTGTGATTGGATCAATAGCCTGTTTTAAGCCGCAGAAATCTCCGGAAGACTTTGTTAGGCTAGCTTCAAGCGTGGCCAAACGCGTTCCGGGCACAAAGTTTCTTTTGGTCGGAGACGGACAGCTGCGCTCGAGCATAAATAGGTTGATTTCGGAATATGGCCTAGGTAGCCGTATAACTCTGGCTGGGTGGCGCCGAGATATTCCGCGGGTTATTTCGGCAATGGATATTTTTGTCCTAACTTCTTTGTGGGAAGGTTTGCCGATATCGGTGCTTGAGGCAATGGCTGCAGCAAAGCCGGTAGTAGCTACTGATACAGGCGGTATCAGGGAGGTTATTTCTAACGGAGTCAATGGATTTTTGGTTTCCCGTCGCAATATCAGCCAGATGTCTGATGTAGTAATCACCCTGTTAAAAGATAACGGGCTTAAGGAAGCGCTTGGCCAGAAGGCTGCAAAAAGCATTACTGATGACCTTAGCGTAGAAACCATGTCTAGATCTACTGAAAATATTTATGCAGAGTTGCTTGTGGATAAAGGGACGATGTATGTCAATTAGCGCTGCCTTTATGGTTACGGCAATTTTATTGACTGTGTTTTTGGTGATAGTCTTGCGCGGGTTCAATTCGTTGAGTAAGGATGGTATGCCGCTTGCCGGAGGCATAGCTATCGGCGTAGCTTTAATTGTGACTAGTATGTATTATTGGACGCCTGCGTGGTTGATGCCAAGCCAGATGCAGGGTATTTTGATAGCTTCGGGGGTAATGCTGTTGTTCGGTTTTGTCGATGATATAAAGGAGTTGTCTGTTGTCGGAAAGTTAATTGTACAGCTGGCGGCTGTAGCTATTTTGATTTTATGCGGGGTGCGCACGCATATCGTGTATATCGGAACTACACTTAATATATTGATCACGGTAATTTGGGTGCTAGGGATCACCAACGCAATTAACCTTCTGGATGTGATGGATGGTTTAGCCGGAAGCGTAGCGTTAATGGTCAGCCTGGCTTTTTGCGTGATTGCCTCGATTAACGGCGATGCGGCTAACGCCGTATTGGCTTGCGGAATAGCCGCTTCGGTAAGTGGGTTTTTAATCTTCAATTTGCCGCCTGCCAGGCTGTATATGGGCAATGCCGGGAGCCATTTTCTGGGGTTTCTTTTTGCCTCTATGGCCATAAGTATCCATTATGCTTCGCTGGAAGCAAAACTTGCTTTAATGGCGCCTATTTTGATACTGGGGTTTCCTATTTTTGATACCTTATTTCTTATTTTCATGCGCGTTAGAAAAGGCAGATCGGCTTTTAATAAGAGCAATGATCATCTTGCCCTTAGATTTCTTAAAGCGGGATATTCCAAGCAGGCGGCGTTGTTGATCATGGTTTTGGTAGCGTCGGTATTTGTGGTTAGCGGTATAGCTATGTTTAAACTGCCGGGCGTTTATGTATTTATTCCGCCTGCAATTGTCGTTGTATTGTCTATTTTTTTATCAAAAAGGATGAGTCGCGTGGTTATCGATGGCTAATAAACGTATCATTATAATTGGGGCAGGGCTAACGGGCTTAAGTCTTGCTTGGCATCTGCAAAAACGAAAGATCAGCTGTTCGGTATTTGAAAAAGAGCCGGAAGTTGGGGGGCTGTGCCGCTCAAAGCAGCTCAAGGGGTTCATCTTTGATCATGACGGGCATCTACTGCATTTCAGGCACCGGTATGCTTTCGATCTTGTAGGCCAGTTTTTAGGAGACAACCTCGTTGAGCACAAGAGGAGTGCTTGGATATATTCCTACGGCCGGTTTACGCGGTATCCGTTTCAGGCGAATCTTTATGGTTTACCTTTCGGGATCGTCAAAGAATGTCTTGCTACTTTTGTCAAAGCTCAAAGCAGCGGATATGTTAAAAAGAACGGAAATTTCGCGCACTGGATAAATGCTGTATTTGGCAAAGGCATAGCCCGGCATTTCATGGTGCCATATAATAGAAAATTTTGGACTGTGCCGCCAGCAGAGCTGACTTGCGACTGGTTAGATGGGATTATACCGGTGCCGACCCTGGCGCAGGTTATTGAGGGGACTGTTGAGGAAAGCAAGAGGCAATTTGGCTATAACGCCCGTTTTTGGTATCCAAAGATTGGCGGGATTAACCAGTTGCCTCAAGCTATAGCTAAGGGAATCGGCAACATCCATATGAATCAATCCGTTAAAAAGATCGATCTGAAGAAGAAAGAAATTTGGTTCTCCTGCGGAAGAAGAGAGAAGTTTGATTTCTTGATCTCGACCGCGCCTTTGCCGGAATTGAGTCGCTTGATTGATGGGCTGCCGAAAAGGATGGCTATAGAGTTTTCCCGCTTGCGCTGGAATTCGATTTTTAACCTCAATCTGGGGATAGAAAAAAGAGAAGATGCTGGGTGGCATTGGGTATATTTTCCGCAGAAAGAATCCTGTTTTTTCAGGGTAGGTTTTGCGCATAATTTCTCCACGAGCATTGCCCCGGAAGGCAAACGTTTACTGTATGCCGAAGTCTCATATTCAAAAGAAAAGCCTATTGATAAGCTTAGAATCATTAGTGCGATCATTCGCGATCTGAAGAAAACCGGAATACTTGATTCGAATGATAAAATATGTGCGCAGGATGTCAATGATATTAGCTATGGTTATCCTATTTATGACCGCAATTATCGCTTGGCCAGGCAGAGGATTATGGATTTTCTCGGGGTAAACAACGTGATCTCCTGTGGCCGTTACGGCGGATGGCGGTATATGTCCATGGAAGATTGCCTGATGGAGGGTAAGGAGCTGGCTGAAAGGTTAAGCTCTTAGTCGCATGATTAAGATTGTATATCAGTCTTTGCTGGTCGCGTTTCTTCTAGTGGTTCTTTGGTTGGTTGGCGTCCCAAAGATGGCAATCTATTTACATAACCGGGGAGCTGATTGCTATAACAGCGGCAGATATGATGAGGCGGTTAAATATTTCAAGCAGTCTTTGCGTTTGAATCCCAAGTCCGTAGTGACCCACTTTAATTTGGGGAATGCTTATATGGAGATCAAAAGGGAGAACGAGGCGGTTGCGGAGTATAAGATCGCTATCGAGATGGACCCGTATGCCGCGGATGCTTACCGGGCCCTGAGCAGCTTTTATGCAGACCGCGCTTTATTCGACGAAGCCATTGCTACGTTAAAGAAAGTTCGCAGTATCAGCCCGTCGGACAAAAGTTCTGATAATTTGTTTAATCAGATCGTACTGGAATATGCTCATAGTTGTCTGGATAAGGGCATCGAATCCCATCTTGCTGGAAATAAGGTTGAGGCTTATCGGTTGGTAAATAAGGCCATAGAATTGCAGCCGAAATTCTTTTACTCCTACTATATCTTGGCAGCATTTAATTATTCGCAAGGTGATTACGCACTTGCGCAGAAAGAGCTAAATACGGCGGTAGGGCTCAATGACGAATTTTGGCCGGCGCATAAACTTTTGGGGGATATTTATTTTACTTCGGGTCAATTTGCTCTGGCGCATGGGCAGTATATGAAGGTGGTTGCCGCTAATGACAAAGACGCTAATCTTTATCACAATCTAGGTCTGGCTTTGATGAATCTGGAGCGTTATAGCGAAGCCTTGCCGTATTTACGCAAGGCTGTTGAGATTACTGGGCAGGATGCGGATATGCAATATAGCCTGGCTAGCGTGTATCGAGATAGTGGCAGGCCGCAGGAGGCGATAAGGGAATACGAGAAACTATTGGCGTTGCGGTCTGATTATCCGAATGTTCATAATGATCTAGGTGATATTTATCACAATCTTCGTAGGGACACAGATGCGGACTCGGAATTTAATAAAGAAATAGCTAATTGTAAGGCTAAGCTTGCGGGCAATCCTAAAGACGCGATTACGCTTAATGATTATGCCTATGCGTTGAATGGGGTGGGGGAAAGCGATAAGGCAAGAGAGATTATAGAGAAAGTCATAGCTTTGAATCCCGGGTACCGTCAGGCACAGCTTACCTTGGCTAAGATATACGAAAAGACAGGTAGGCAGGATCTGGCAATATGGGCTTTAAAAAAAGCTAGGACGTTATCCACTCAGGGGCAATTCATTGATAAAAATATTGAGAGTATCGGAGGATTTCAAAAGAAATCTTTTGTGCCTACGCATACGGTGTATTTAAGAAACGGAAGGCAGGTTGAAGGAAGGATAAAGGAAGAAAGTGAAGACAAAGTTATATTGGAGGTAAAATTCGGGAGCTCTTCAGGTGACCTGATTTTCTATCGAGATAAGATTGAGCGTATATCAAAAAACTGATACGGAAAGTATTCTAAACCTATGGGTATGAAAAGTTTTTTTAGGGAGATATATTTAAGGCGAGATTTGGTGCGGGAATTAGTGGTTAGAGATTTGAAAGTGCGCTATGCTCGTTCTGCGCTTGGAATTTTGTGGGTATTCTTTTCACCACTTCTGACGGTGGCCGTTTTCTATTTGATCTTTTTTCTTTTTTTGAAGGTTAACACCGCCGAGGCGCCGTTTATATTATACCTGATGACTGCTGTCTTTACCTGGCGCTTCTTTCAGGATTCGCTTATGTGCTCTGTCACCAGCCTTGTGGACAATAGAAACCTGGTACGCGAGTCAAATTTCCCGCATTATCTTATACCCCTGTCTATAGTTTTCTCAAATGCAATTATATTCATGTCTTCCTTAGTGATTTTGTTGATTTCTGTATTTGTTCTTAAAGAATTTTCGGTCTGGGTTTTATTTTTGCCCTTGGTTTTGAGCGTGCATTTCATTATTGTCTTAGGGTTGTCAATTATAAGTTCTGTCATCTATGTACGCTGCCGGGATTTAAAATATGTTTTAGAAGCGCTATTGCTTCTTTTATTTTATTTGACCCCGGCTTTTTATTCGATATCTCTGGTAAAAAACTCATTCCCGCGACTTTTATTTGAAATTTACCTGTATAACCCTTTTACTGTAATTTTAAACCTGTACCGGTTTACTTTATTAAAGGGTTGTTATGTCGTAATTCATGAGGATATTAGTCTTATTGCATCGGTATTGTCAATTTTTGTCTTTGCACTATTTGTTCTATGTTTAGCTCTTTGGTATTACAAAAAATATAGATTGAAGATAAATGATTATCTTTCTTATTGAAAAAAGATATGGGAGCGTTTGAGTATGGATATTGTGATTGAGCTAAAGCAGATAAGTAAAAAATACCCTAATCCCGGAGTTTTTGACGAACAGATGCGTTCTGACTTAGGCGATTTTCTTGCGCTATGCGATATTTCATTGGGCATCTCACGGGGGGATGTTATAGGAATAATTGGCAGGAATGGGGCTGGCAAGACCACACTTTTAAACATTTTAGCTGGCGTATTGTCTCCTACACAAGGGCAGGTCTTTACGAAAGGCAGGGTTTTAGGCCTATTTAATTTAGGTGTTGGTTTCCAGGATGAATTGACCGGAAGACATAATATTTTTCTAAACGGTACATTATTAGGCGCTACGAGAAAAGAAATTGAGGAAAAGTTAGACACGATAATCGGGTTTTCCGAATTGGGGGATTTTATTGATATGCCGCTGGGCTCGTATTCTCAGGGTATGCGACTTAGGCTGGGGTTTAGCATTATCACCAGTCTTGATTTTGATGTTCTGTTGTTAGATGAGATTCTGGCTGTGGGGGATCTTCTTTTTCAAAGCAAATGTTTTGAGCGTATGATGGATTTTAGGCGACAAGGCAAGACACTGGTGATTACTACTCAGGATATGGGGTTGATCGAAAGACTGTGCGATAAAGTCGTGCTTTTGGACCATGGGAGAGTACTGTTCTGCGGACATGCCGAAGAATGTATATCCAAATACCGTGCCTTACTTAGTGCGGAGAAGTTTTTTGTAGGAGTAGCACACAAAAAAATTATTTTATTCGAAAATACTAAAAAGTGGGGCGATGTCGCTGAATGGGGGAAAAAGCTCGGGACAAAAGAGGTGGTCATAGAGTCGGTAGAGTTTATAAACAGGTTTGGTTTTAAGTGCGGCAGGATAAAAAGCGGAGGATCTTTAAGGATCAGGTCAAAGTTTAATTCTAGGAACAGTGTCAAAGAAGCTCATTTTGGCGCGGCTATATTTAGAGGAGACGGGGTCTATTGTTATGGGCCCAATACGGCTTTTGATGGGCACTTAATTAAAGAGATAAGGGTAGGAAGGGGGTGGTTTGAGCTACGTTGCAATGAGTTGTTGTTGGCTCCCGGGGAATATAAAGTTTCCGTTGCTATCTGGGATAAGAATGAATCTTTGGCTTTTGATTATCATAGCGGTTATTATAATCTAAAAGTGGATGGAAAAGTTAACGGGGTAAAAGAATTATTAAGCATCCCCGCCAGTATCAAAAATAATATTTTAAAAAAAGATATGATGATGGCTTTTAATCCGGATATATTGAATAAGGATAAAACTCAGGATATATCTAACGAACGCGTGAAGTCGTTCTTGGTAGGCTTAGTGGATAAGGACGCAAAGTCCAGGGAAGCTTTTATAACTAATGATCCGGCATCTCTTAGGATTAATTTTCAGGGCCAATTGACTAACCGCCCTAATTACTGTCTTTGGGCAGGTTTTTTTCGTAGCGACAACGTATTCTGTCATGGGTTTATTCTTCTGTTTAATGAAATAGGATATTCAGAGCTGACTTTTGCCGAATTGCCGCGTTTGCCCGGAGGATACAGGGTTGCGGCTGGCCTATGGGATAAAGAAGAAAAAAGGTTTATTTATTTCTGCCACAATGCCTGCGTTTTCCGGACAGTTTCTGAAAAAGGAGATCATGGGACTATTTATTTAAAGCATAAATGGGATTGGAGGCTCCCCTAAAGTGAAACAAGCAGCCGGGTTGCCAAGTCTTTCTGTGATTATTCCGAATTATAATGGTGAGTCAGTAATTTGCGATTGCCTAGGCTCAGTGTATGGCACTAAGTACCCGTTTCTTGAAGTTGTCCTTGTTGACGATGCTTCAAAGGATAATTCAATTTCAGTAGTGAGGAAGTATTTTCCGCAGGTAAAGATTTTAGAAAATCGATTCAACTCTGGATTTGCCCGAACTGTTAATACCGGCATTAGGGCGTCAAGCGGAGAGATCCTCGTCTTGTTGAATATGGATATAACTTTAGACGCGGATTGTTTAGGTCAATTGGCTAAGGGCTTGGTAGAAGATAAAGAGGTGGGCATAGCGGGCCCTAAGATGTTTTTCCCGGACGGCAAAACAATCCAGCACGCGGGTGGCAAAATTAGGCCTAATGGAGTTTCTGTGCATGTTGGTAGGGGCGAATTAGATTCTGGGCAGTATGATTACGTAGCGGAAGTTGATTATCTTTGTGGGGCGGTTATTGCGTTGCGTAGGGATTTGCTGCTTGATTTGGGTTGTCTGGATGAAGGATATAGCCCTCCAGAATTATTAACTGCGCTTGTGGCTGCTTACGCGATAAATATTATGACTTTTCCTTACCTATTCATGTCAAGGATTCCAAGATACAACGCTCCAAGGGTGGAGGTGGGAAATGAGTAAGGTCATGGTTCTGGGTATTTCACCTCTGCCGTTTGAAAATGAGATATCGCTTAGCGGCCCGGGTATTAGGACTTGGCAGTTTGTTAAGCCTGTGCTTGAAGATGGGCATGAAGTCTGCTTGATTTGCCTACAGCCTTCGGAAGGGTACAAACAAAAAATCAGCGGGCTGATTCATATTGGTAATTATAAAAGTTTAAAATACTATTCTTTGTCGTTTAAAGATTTTAATGAGTTAACAAATATCCAAAAAATCCATGATGATTTTAATCCGGATTGTATTTTTAGCTTGAGCTCTTTTGGTCCTTCTTATGCCGCGGTACAGCTTGCTACCGGTAAACCCATATGGTTTGACCGCGGAGATATAATGGCAGAAGCCCAAATAAAGGTAATTGAGGAAAATAACAATGATTACTTGTATAATTTTTGGAACCTGGAGGAGATGGTCTTAGAAAGAGGCGATGTGTTTTCCGCAGTATCTTTGCCCCAAAGATTCTCTGTTATCGGAAGATTGGGGGGCGCTGGGCGCTTAAATAGCCAGACCCTAGGTTACGAGTTTGTTCATGCGATACCCTGTGGTATTGAGAGCGGAAGTTACAGCCACACCAAGAGCATAATCCGGGGAAAAAGCGTATCAGAAGGAGATTTTGTAATTCTCTGGTCAGGCGGTTATAACAACTGGACAGATATTGATACATTATTCTCAGGCTTAGAAATAGCCATGAGTGGAAATAGCAGGATAAAATTCGTATCAACGGGCGGCGAGATCTCGGGCCAAAGAGAAGCTGTTTATGCGCGATTCTTAAGACTAATAGATGGTTCTAAATATAAGGATCGCTTTATAATGCTGGGGTGGGTAGCGACAGAAGACCTGGCGAATATTTACTTGGAAAGTGACTTGGGAATTAATATTGACAAATATTGTTACGAAGTTGTGCTTGGTAGTCGGCACAGGCTCCTTGATTGGATGAAAGCAGGCTTGCCGATTCTCACCACAAATTTTAGCGAATTGACGCATTTATTGCATTCAAATAAAATGGTTTTTACTTATCCAGACGCAGATCATCTGGCTCTTGCGGAGAAGTTTCTTAAGTTGTCGCTTAAAAAAGAGGATCTTTTAGAGTATGCGCAAAGAGCGAAGGTTTTCGTAAATATCGAATTCACATATGAAATAACTACCAAGGTTTTTCGTGATTGGGTGAAAGATCCAAAGAATTCACCGGATAATATAAATAAAGATTACTCTCTGCCTAGTTTCGAACAAAGATGCAAAGAAAATTTTTTACGGAAAATCGAGTCTTATAGGTTAGAGCTGGATAATTATAAAGTCCGTTTCTCTAATCTTGAGGCTGATCGTCTGAATCTTGAAGCTCATATTTCTAATCTTGAGGTTGATCGTCTGAATCTTGAAGCTCATATTTCTAATCTTGAGGCCGAGCACCTCACCTTTAAAACTCACATTTCTAACCTTGAGGCGGAGCGCCCTATTTTAAAAACTCATATCGCTAATCTTGAGGCCGAGCACCTCACCTTTAAAACTCACATTTCTAACCTTGAGGCGGAGCGACAGAATTTTTATGCGCGCGTTTCTGGCTTGGAGCAAAAATTAAACAGTATTACTTCTACTCGGGCATACAGATTATATAACTCAATGAAGAAATACGCCGTGTTGCTAAATTCCTATAAAAGGTTGATCGCCAGTATGTACAAAAAGAATAAGCCCAGTTGGTTATTTAGCGATAATATAGAGCAGAATCACGAAGATTGTAAAAATCTTTCTGGGGTGGTAAAGAGTAAACCCATATTAATCTACGCTGAAATCAGCACAAAATGCAATTTGCATTGCAGTATGTGCGGAAGAGGTAACTATCAGATTCCTCTCGCTGATCAGGGTTTTATGAGTAGGAAAGTGTTTGATAGGCTTTCAACGCTGTTTACTCCCGGTGCCCAGCTTGCCCTGTTCGGACGAGGAGAGACTCTTCTCCATCCGGATTTTATTTATTGCTTGAGATTAGCTAGAAATGCCGGTATGAGAGTAGGGTTCAACACTAATGGGTTGCTTCTTAATGAAGAAATCGCGAAAGAAATGGTTCTAAATAAACAGACGCATATTACTTTCTCCTGCAGCGCAGGAACGCCGGAAACTTATAATAAAATTCACTGTATAAACGCCTGGGATAAATTATGGGAAAATATAGATATGTTAAATGAGGCAAAAAGGAGGTTTGGGTCAGCGGGGAAGCCCGAAAATATAACGCAAATTAATCCGGTAGTATATCTTGAATTTGTTTCGCAACTGGATAATATTTCTGAGCTGCCCGCATTATTGCGTTTGGCTTTTGAGCACGACATAATGGGTTTGATGGTTATTGATGTAGTTGCCCATTCAAAAGAATTAGAGAAGCAAAGGATGAATATTCCCGAAAATAGTGCGTTAGCTGACAGGTATTATCGTGAGGCCTCCGCCATATATAAAGAATTGACCAAAGAAAGAAATCGCGACTTTGACTTCAGGCTGCCAAGTTCCTATTCTGCTATAACCAAGAAGTTCATTACAGAGCAAGAAAGAGATAAGCTGGGAGAGATAGAGCATTCAGCTGCTAATGAGGGAAGATCGGGTAAGGTTAATTTTTGCATTGAACCATGGCAAACATTCTATGTCCGTTTTGACGGCACGGTGGCTCCTTGTGTTATCACAGGAAGAAGGCTGGGTGATCTAAATAAGAACACTGCTGAAGAAATATGGAATGGTGAGGTTTTTCAAAAGTTCCGTCTAAGGATGAGAAGTGAAAGCAAGCCTTACGAATGCTTGCGATGCCATCTTTTCCCTGGTCCCAAGAGATACAATTTAGAGTTGGATGACTATAATAAGTATGAGTCATTATGATCCGGTAACTTGGTAATTTATTCATAAAAGAATGAGCAAAAGCTTATTAAATTACAACCGTTTTTCATTGGCGTCCAGTTATGCAATTGCTTTATTTTTTGTATCCGTTCTCTGGTTATTTATTGGCATCTGTTTTCTTATAACTGAGATATTGGCGATATTGCTATATCGCTCGAAAAAACCGAAAAGCAGTAGTTTTCAAGAGGGGCTGGTATCCATTACCATCGTAAATTTGAATTCTAAGAATTATATCGTGGATTGCCTTGAATCGATAAAGAAACAGAAATATCCAAAAGTCGAGATCATCATAGTGGATAATAATTCTACTGACGGGTCTTTGGAATGCATAGAGAGTTTTCTTTCACGTTGCTCCATAGAAGCGAAGATCATTAAGAATAAAACAAATGTCGGGTTTTCCAGGGCTCACAATCAGGGGATTAGGATTTCCCGCGGGGAATATTTTTTACCGCTTAATTTTGATGTCTTGATCTCCGAGAGATTTATATTAAATATGGTAGAAGAGATGGAGGCGGATAGCAGAGTGGGGATATCCAGCGGAAAACTTTTAAACATACCACAAAAATCGATAATTGATACTGCCGGAGTCTTTTTAAAAGACCTATTTTGTTGTGACAGGGGACAAGGCCAGGCCGACGAAGGCCAATATGAAAAAAAAGAATATATCTTTGGCGCAAGCGGGTGCGCCCCATTTTATCGGAGGAATATGCTGGAAGATGTAAGGTTTAGGAATGAATATTTTGATGAAACATTCAATACATATGTCGAAGATGTGGATCTATCATGGCGTTCTCAGATCTATGACTGGAAATGTTTGTATAATCCAAGAGCTACGGGCTATCATTATAGAGGGGCGACAAGGGTCAATAATAGCAAAGCCCTAACGAATTATTTCATTCAAGGTTTTAGAAACAGGTATCTTATGATCCTAAAAAATCTATTGCTTGTTTCTTTTTTAAGGAATTTTACTTCATTAATGTCAGCGGAAATCAAATTCTGGACCTTGAATTTCTCTATAAAAAGAAGCTTTTATGCGAAATTCATCCCAGGCTTTATTTTCTTGTCACCGGCTGTTTTAATAAAAAGAGTTAGCATCTTACAAAATGCAAAAGTTTCCTCGCGAGAGATAGAATCAGCTTTATTTGTTCAGGATTGTCAGAATTTTATTAATAAACCATGAGTAAACTAGATTTAAATAAGGTTTTACTTTTTTATTGTGGAATTACCGAATGTGGTTTTGGTAGTCTTAGGGGTAATGAAGGGACCTGGATCAACCATGGGCTCTGCCTCATCAGTGCAGTTTTAAAGAAAGAAGGTTACAATACGGAATTGGTTGATTTGCGCAGATTACAAGATTGGAATGATTTGGAAAGATTTGTCAAAGAAGAGAAATTTGATATAGCTGGTTTTACTGTGATGAGCGTCGATTATAATCCGGTTACAAAATGTATAGAGATAATTAAACGGCTAAAACCTGCTGCCAAGGTGATTGTTGGAGGCCCCCACGTTTCCATATGCCCAGAGGAGCTGACGTCAAATAAGAATATAGATTATGTTTTTATTGGTGAGGCCGAAAAGAGCATAGTCCCCTTGATTGCAAAAATACGAAATAATGAAGTTCAGGATAGGGTTGTTTATGGAGAGAGGCCTAACTTAGACGAGCTTCCTTTCGCAGACAGAGAGCTTTTTTCTTTACCCGAAGAACCCTTTGTCCCTTTTTTAAAAGGGCCATTTGTTACTTTGATTGCCGGACGGGGTTGTGTGTATAATTGTAATTACTGCCAGCCGGCAGAAAGAATAATTTTTGGAAGCGGGGTCAGGAGGCGGAGCGTTGAGAATATAATTAGCGAGCTTGAGTTTATGCGTAATAAGCAGAATTTTAACAGTATGATGATTCATGACGACTGCCTTACTGAAGATAAGGCATGGATAATGGAGTTTTGCAGTAAATATACGAAAAATGGTTTTAATCAACCATTTGTTTGTCAGAGCAGGCCGGATTTAATCGTAAAAAATATTAAAATGGTCAAGCATTTAAAAAAAGCTGGGCTGGCTATGTTTATTGTCGGCTTTGAAAGCGGAAGCCAGAGGATGCTGGATTTTCTGCAGAAAGGGACAACAGTCAGGCAGAATATCCAAGCTGCTGAAATTTGCCACAGATTTAAAATAAAAATATGGGCAAATTATATGCTGGGGCTGCCCGGAGAGACAAAAGAGGAGCAGCGCATGACTGTGGATATGATTAAGAAAATCAGGCCTTACCATTGCAGTCCTGCTTATTATACTCCCCATCCCGGCAGCAAATTGTTCGATTATTGCCAGAAAAACGACCTTTCCCTTATAAAAAATCATGATGACTATAGAAGAAGCACGTATGAGCCAAAAATAAAAGGGATTGACTACGATTATCTTAAGGGATTGCTGTATGAATCTATATCGTACGGGGAAGACGGCAGAATAAAAGGTACGGGCAGGCTATTGCTAAATAGAATTAAGTCCTTTTTGAATCTAAATAAACAGCCATCAGGGACAAAATGAATCCCTACGCCAAACAGATTTCGGTAGTCATAGTTGCTTATAATTCAGAAGAATTCATTGAAGATTGCCTTGATTCTTTAGCCAGGCAGGATTTTAAGGATTTTGAAGTAATTATTATAGATAACAATTCAAAAGATAAAACAAAAGAAATTATAAAAATTAAATATCCCGATGTGCATATAATCGAAAACCACAGTAACGAAGGCCCCTGTAAGGCGCGTAATCAAGGTATAGCCGTGGCTAGGGGTGAGTTTATATTGTGTCTTGACCATGATACCAGATTTCACCAGAATTTCTTAGGTACTTTGTACTCTTCCATAAAGAATAGAGATTGTATCGCGGGGGTTGGCCCGAAGATCCTGATGGCAGATACAAAAATAATTTATAGCTTTGGAATACACAGAACTTTCTTGCGTCGTTTTTATGACATTGGAAGCGGAAAAAAAGATTTAGGAGTAGAAAATATAGAAAAATATGTTTTTGGCGTATCGGCTGCGGCAGTATTGTATAGAAAAAAGGCGTTAGAGGATATATGGTTTAAGGGGGAGTATTTCGACAAAGACTTTTTTTATTTCTTGGAAGATGTTGATATAAGCTGGAGAATGCGCAAAAAAGGATGGGAGTTTCTGTATCTTCCGCAGGCTCAATGCTTGCATATCGGGGGAAGGTCCAGGAAGAAGGATGGGATTTCGCAGTATCTTTGCATGAGAAACAGATACTTATTAATCATTAAGAATGAGTCGTTGTTCGGGTTACTGAGGTTCCTTGCGGTATTTCCGGTATATGATTTATGGCGCATACTGTTTATGTTATTGGCAAATACTCGCTATTGTTTGAAGGCGCTTAATGATATAAGGCAACTTTATCCTGCAATGGTTGGTAAGAGATATTCTAGGAATTTTAGCAATGCCTAATAATGCTTCTAAATACTGGCAGGTTTCATTGTTCCTTATTTTCTTTGTATGGATTTCGTTCTTTCCGTTTCCCCTGGTGGACCGTTACGGGTGGTATATCAAGATAGTTTTTGGTGTAATTTTGCTTTTTATTAATTTTTTTAATAAAGTGCAAAATCCGCTGATTGAGGCTCGAGATTGGCCTTTATGGTTGTTTCTGTTTGTTATTCCATTAAGCATTGTTGGCGCCGTTAATAAAAGCCTTGCTCTGAGCGCGTATTTGAATATCGCCTTAGCATTCTTAGTTGCTTTTTACATTGGTAAGTTAGTATTCGGTTCTCTGCAGAATAAGGTGTTTTTCTTTTTGGTTATTAGCGCATGTGCGTTTATTGTGGCAACATACGGATTATTTGAATTTGTTGTTGGTAAGAATATATTATACGTGAAATTTGTCCCAAACAGTTATTATGAACGATATAGCGTTTATTTCCCTCGTCCCATGTCAACACAGTTTAACCCGGTTATTCTAGGGTCTTTTCTAATTGGATGCTTGCCATTTAGCTTTATTTTTTGCGAATCTAAAAAAAAGCTTCACCGGATTTTCGGAACTATTGCAGTCATTGTAAGCGTAAGCATAATATTGCTTACTGCTTCCCGAGGAGTTTTTCTGGGCTTTGCGGCTCTTTGCGGATTTTATCTATGGAAAAGCGGCAAAAGAAAACTTACTTTTGTTTATATACTTTTACTCCTTATTTTCGCATTTTTCTGTTCTTTCTCGGTAAACAAGAACCTGCGTCAAATCGGCTTTGATAAGATATTATATGGAACATTTGATAGTTCAATATCAAGCTATCGCGCTGACAGGGCTTCTATGGCGATGCGTATGGCCAGCGAACATCCAATTTCGGGAGTGGGTCTTAAGCATTTCAGGTTGCTTTTTAATAAGTATTCGAAGTATGACGACGGCTCAATTGAACCTTATGAGTTTATGATTCCGGATAATATGTATCTATCTTTTTTGTCAGAGACAGGATTTTTAGGGCTATTAGCTTTTTTGACTTTTATTTTTTTGTTAGTAAGGAGGGGCATACAGAGATTTAATGCCGAACAGGATAGGCAGGTTAAATTGATAATACTGATGCCGTTATGCGCTTTGATTGGGCTGTTGGTGAATATGGGAGCTTACGATTTATTTTATTGGGACAACCCCTTAATGCTATTTTCCTTAATATGCGGATTTATTTCAGCTGCTTGATCTTCGGAGTTGTATTAATCCCGTTTTTTTTATTAATAGAAGCTAACGGGCAAACTAACATTGAAAAGGCTAAATTACTATATATGGACGCCAGATTTAATGATGCCATTGCAGAGTTGAATAGTGAATTAGACGTTGATCCCGGTATTGCGGAAACCTATCTTTATCGGGGTAATGCATATTACTCTAAAGCGGATTTTAAATCGGCAATTCGAGATTATTCTAAGGCGATTGAGATTGATCCTGATTATGCGCTCGCCTATTATAACCGGGCAGTAACTTATTATTCAAGTCAAGGTTATGAAATGGCCTGGAAGGATGTTCATCGCGCTCATAAGTTAGGATATGAACCCCATGTCGATTTTATTGAGCAGTTGAAAGTGGATACGGGAAGAATAGAATAAATGATACCGAGACGTAAGGCTCATATTTTACCGGGTGAGTTTTGTAAAGCACTCTGGGCATGTCAAGAAGAAAAGAATTTCTCTGTCTCTTGTGTGGGGCGGTGGGAGGAAGCTTTTGCGCGGTATAACGGTTCGCAATTCGCGGTGAGCACAGGTTCAGGACGTTTAGGCCTAGAGCTTATTTTGCGGGCTTTGGAGTTGAAGCAGGCTGATGAAGTGATTATTCCGGCCTACACTTTAAAGGATCTGGTAGGAATAATTCAGTCTCTTGGGTTGGTCGCTGTTCCCGCGGATATTGACAACGAAACTTTTAATATAAGCCAGGAGTCGATAGAGAAGAGGGTTACCTCGCGCACGAAAGTAATTCTGGCTACGCATTTGTTCGGAGCTCCTTGTGAAATTATCAAGATCCAGGAGATAGCCCGTAAAAACTCTATTTTTGTCATTGAAGATTGTGCTCACGCGGCCGGCGCAGTATTCCAGGGGCACAAAGTCGGCAGTTTCGGTGATGCATCTTTTTTTAGCTTTGAGACCATGAAGCCTATTAATACCTATGGCGGAGGAATGGTGGTTACTAATTCGCAAAGGCTTGCCGATAGTATCCGCTTAATATCCGCCGGATTCAGAATAGATGAAAATGTGCCTACAGCGAAGGTTATAAGCACTTTGTGTGAAACCGGTTTTCTATCTACGCCTTTAGCGTATCCAGCTTTATATATGATGGCTTCTAGGGGCTGGAGTACATATTGTTCGGCCATTTATAGGAGAGTTCAAAAGCCAGCCGGAAGAAAGACTTTTTCTGATTTCCAGGCTTTAGTGGGTTTGGAGAAACTGAAGTCTCTTGACGAAAGGATCAAGGCTAGAAATAAAAAAGCGCAAACCCTACGGGAGTCCTTAAGTGATTCTATCAAGATCCAGTCAATTATCCCGGGGTCACTTTCGAGCTATTATTTTTTTGTGGCAATAGTTGATTCGGATGTGTGGAAAACCAGGAAGTTTTTACTGAGGCGGGGCATTGATGCCGGGATAGGCTCTGAGATTGCTGATGATTGCGCCATGCTGTTGGGGTACCACGATTGTCCGAATGCGAAAAAGGTATTTGAGCGCGCTATTCAGATACCACTCTATGAAGATATTTCAGAGCGCGCTATTAAATATGTGGCTAAAACACTATCCACATCAGTAAAGGAAAAATGAAGTTAAAAGATTCAATTCGTTACGTCGGTGATTTTCTTGAGGTAAAACGCTGCAGGAGAAAGATGCAGCCTCCCCCCAGTATTTTATTTCCGCTTATCTGGATAACCGGAAAATGTAACCTGAAATGCAAGATGTGCGACCAGTGGTTGGAAGAGAAGCAGCCTGTAGATGAGCTCTCGACTAAAGAATGGCTCGAAGTTATCGATTCCGCTTGTAACCTGCGGGCTGCAATTATACTTATTACGGGGGGAGAGCCATTCTTAAGGGCGGATATATTTGATATCCTCGGTTACATCAGAAGAAAAGGGTTGTCTTCGCATATCTGCACTAATGGGACGCTGCTTAATGAATCTGTGGTTGAGAAATTAAAAAGTTCGGGATTGGATAGTATTTCGGTCTCTCTGGATAGCCATATTCCGGAGGTATACAACATTATCCGCGGGGCGCATGTTTTTGATGATGTGGTAAACGGTATCAAGATATTACGAAAAGGGATTCCTCGACTTAAGATCGGGATAAACTGTTTCATTTCTAAATCGAATTTTAAAGATATCTATAAAATGGTTCCATATGCGCAAAGCCTGGGAGTTGACCAGATCAAGTTCGATACTATACATACTCACCTCAGGCATCGGAAAAAGAGCCTGACTAATGTGGATGAGCTTCTTTTCTCTGAAAAGGATTTGCCCGAGCTTTCTCAAGAGATGCATAAATTGCTTACTACCTTTTCCAAGAGCCGTTTATTGACAAATTCCCGCACCTTCATTAATGGAATCATTCACGCCTATAATGGTAAGACGCATCCGTGGGGTTGTTTCGCGGGCTATGTTTCTTGCACAATTGATCCTTCGGGGAAGGTTACACCTTGTGATAATACCGATAGCGGACTTGACGTGCGCAAAAACACGCTTGAAGAAATATGGAATTCCGAAAGATTCCAGGAGCTCAGGAATAATGTGCACAACTGCTCTTTGGCATGCTGGGATTCTACTCATGCGGAGCTCAATATCAGGTGCGCAAGGTGGGGGTTGTTTAGGGAGTTTAAGCAGATAGCCAGGGAGCTTAATTTTTACTGTTAAAGATGGATAAACGAGCAGTCGCCAATTTTCTTATAGTAGCTTTAGTTTTTAGCTATTTTTTTATTGTTTTTGATGTAAACTTCCGTGGCCCGGATGAGCCAATTTATTTTGCTTATACCGCAAGCGTAATTGAAGATGGAGACTTAAACGCCGTGAACCAATTTTATAAAGGGAGTGCAAAGTTCGTTTCGCAGACTTACAATCTTCCGGATTTTCATAACCACGGTGGCGTGATCCTATGGGCTCCGGTTTACGCGTACGGAAAGCTTTTTGGTTCTGAAAAAGCAATTAAATGCGCGTTGTCATTGAGCACTGTGATATTCAGTTTTTTTACATTGATTTTTAGTTTTATGCTTTGCCGTAAGTTATTTTCTGAAAAAACCTCATTATTGGCTACGGTGATTATGTTTTTTGCAACACCGTACTTTTATTTTACATTTTTTCAGCCCGGAAACGGTCAGATAATCGCTAGTCTGTTATCGGTTATGTCAATTTTTACTCTTTACTACGCGTCCGCCATGAACCGCCTACACTGGTTTCTTTACGGTATGTTTTTTTCTGTATGTTTGGCGATAAAACTAGACCTGTGGTTCCAGATTTTCCTTATTGCTATGTGTTTTGCGGCCCTATACTACAGAAAAGAGGTAAGTCCGCGCAAAGCGCTATATTTTGCCCTTGGCGTCCTACCAGTATTTATTTTAAATCTTGCCAACGATTATATTAAATACGGCATCATGCGTAAGGGTGAGTTTTATTTATTTAACCCGCATAATTTCTATTTTTTAGACCAGCTGTTTTCTTCCTATCGCGGTTATTTCTATACTTCCCCGATTTTTTATATTTCGTTGCTTGGGTTTATGCTTGTAATTTACGCTTTGCTCAAAAAAAGGTTTTCGGATAACGCAGAGCGCTGGAAATTGACGCTGCTTTTTCTGTTGTCTATATATGTTCTTTTAAAAATATTTTTTATCTCTTTTCGTTATGCCTGGGGAGGAGGGACGACCGGCGCAAGACACCTACTTACGGAATTCCCGGTATTTGTGCTATTGTATGCCTTCGCAATAGAAAATCAGAAGCGTCTCCTTAGATGTGTGATTTATATTCTATCGCTTATCATGGTATTCTGGAATTTGATGGTTATTTCCGAATTTATAAAAGGAGTGGATATAAATTACTTTGTTGGGGCCCCGGAATTAATCACGCGTTTTTCTTCACTTGGCGTGCTTTTTGATATTTTGTTACAGCCAAAGGATATATGGCTTAAGTTATCGGTTTGTTTGCCGTTAATAGCTATTATCTTACTATTGATTACTGTTGTGATGGCAGGGGGCGCAAAGTTTACCGCCCAGGAGCGTGTTTTTAAATTAATGGGTAGTCTTGCCGTTTATGCGTTTTTGTCCTATGGATTGATCACACTCTTAAATATCGGCAATAATAAGCGTAATGTCGAGGCGCTTAAGGCGGAAGGTTTCTTTACGGGATCCGCTGTCTTGAACAGTCGGGATTACGAAAGGGAAGAAAATGTGGCTTCGATGGATGAGATGATCGATCACTTTACTTTAAAGAAGGATTTCGCAATAGTAGAGAAAATCAAGCAGGTTAAAAAGAAGACTTACGGAGATTGATGCTGGAGGCAGGATAAATATGGACCATTTAGGGATAGATAGCCATAAGCTTATGTATCATGTAGAACGGGTGAACAAATGGCAAAAGGGAGAAGATATTTTCCCTATTTACGTAGAGGTGGGACTTTACGGTGCATGCAACCACAGGTGTATTTTCTGTGCTTTTGATTTTCTCGGGCATAAAAATACCTCACTTGATGATAAAGGGCTGAAAAAATTTATCATCCAGGCAGCTAAGGGCGGAGTAAAAGCGATTCTTTATTCCGGAGAGGGTGAGCCACTTTTGCATGACAGAGCCCTCGAAATTATCGCATTTACTAAGAGATGTGGCATCGATGTCGCCCTCGTCACAAACGGAGTATTGTTAGATAAAATAACGGTAAGGAAGTTGTTGCGTGATCTGTCTTGGCTGAAGGTCAGCCTTGATGCAGCTACAAGGAATACCTATTCTCTGATCCATGGCGCACGGAAAGATGATTTCGACAAAGTAATGAGGAATCTTAAGGAAGCGGTAAGGATAAGGAATAAGTTCAGGTATGGTTGTGTTATCGGCGCGCAGGCGTTACTGTTGCCGCAAAATCTTGCGGAGATGGGCCGCTTGGCCAAACTTTTAAAAGAAATAGGGGTAGATTATTTGGCCATAAAGCCATACTGCCAGCACGCCTTAAGCAATAAAAAAACATACTTATCTCCTAAGGGAATTAATTTGCATTCGTTAGAAAAGGATCTGGAAAGATATTCGGATGATTCCTTCAGGGTCATTTTACGAAAAAATGCTATTGGCAAAATGGAAAGGGATCGACCATATAATAAATGTTTCGGGGTGTCTTTCGCCACTCATATTACCGCAAGCGGCGATGTCTATCCTTGCAATGCTTTTATCGGATCTAAAGAATACTGTTATGGAAATATTTGCAAAAAAGATTTCAGAGATATTTGGCTGGGACCGAGACGCAAAAGGATAATATCTAAACTTAACCGTAGGTTGAGCGTGAGTAAATGTCGTGTTGCCTGCCGCTTGGATGAGATAAACAGATACCTGTGGGAGTTAAGGCATACGGTAGACCATGTAAATTTTATTTAGAATGTTCAAAAAACACAAATATCAACTTATTGTCGGAGCTCTGGTTTTTATTTATCTTTTCTTGGTTTATGATGTGAATTTTAGGGGCCCAGATGAGCCGGTCTATTTTGCTTATACCGCAAGCATAGTCAAAGATGGGGATTTGAATATTATAAATCAGTTTTACAATGATTATGGGCAGTATGTTTCTAAGACCTATAATCTGCCGGATTTCCATAATCACGGAGGTGTTATTTTCTGGGCACCGTTTTTTTTGCTCGGGAAATCTATTTATTCAGTAGCTGATTGGCTGAATATCGCGAGTATAGCTGATGAGGGGTTGGATAAGATGATCAAGTGCGCGATGTCTTTTAGCACAATAATTTTCGGATTTTTTACTTTGTTTTTTACTTTTTTACTCTGCCGCAAGCTTTTTTCTGATAAAGCAGCGTTCTGGTCAACCCTGCTTATGCTCTTTGCCACGCCGTTCGCCTATTTTACACTTTTTGAGACAGGTAACGGCCAGATAGTCGCGTCCATGCTTTCAGCTATATTGATTTTCGTGCTTTATAATTACGCACCAGCCATGAATGGAAAACACTGGTTTGTATATGGCATGTTTTTTTCTATTTGTCTGGCAGTAAGAGTTGAGCTATGGTCGATGTTTATACTTTTTATTCTTCCTTACGTTTTAATCCTTTGTCTGTCTAAAAGTATTCGCTGGAACGCTCTTGTATTATTGATAGCGGGTATTTTGCCGATCTTTATTCTAAGATTGATAAATGCTTATTTAAAATATGGGGAAATCCGCCCGGAAGAGCTGTTTTATATTATTTCTTTTCTTCAGTTTAAGTCTTCTTATCAATTCAACGGACTGTTTAGCACATTCCGCGCAGTGATCTATTCTTCACCGATTATTCTGATCTGTTTTGCCGGGGTTACGGTAAGCGTTGTCGGATTGATCAAGAAAATCTTAAAAAAAGAGACATGTCTGAATGAGTGTTTTTTGATAACTGCAGCAATATACTTATTTTTTAAGCTTTATTCTTTGAGCCGAATCTTTAGTCCGGCAGGTGACGCGTTGACTGGCCGGTGTTTTCTTACGGAGTTTACATTATTTGTTTTATTTTATGGGTATTTCGTAAATATGCAGAAAGGGAGGTTGCGGCTTTCTTGGATAGCCGTATCAATCCTCTTTATGGGCTGGAACCTGCTTGTTATCGCGGAATATATTGTGGGTTTTGATTGGCTGTATGTATATTCTAGCCCTGGAATAGCCGCACGAATCTTTAATCTTAAGTATATGCTATTTCCGCTATTTTTCATAAAAGATATTTATTTGAAACTTTCATTCTTCTTGCCGCTGCTGGCTTTTGCATTGGCGGTAATTTTATTTTTGAAAAAAAAGATCCCATCATTAAATCACCATTGTAGAGAGCGGAGATAAAGACATGAGGATATTTTCTTATTTTACTTTAGTCTTATGCGCTTTGTATTTTATGACGACATTGCTAAATATTGTAAATAATCATAGTAACGCGCAAAGGCTTAAAGACTCAAAAATGTTGAGAGGCGTGCAAGTCATCGAAACCGCTGCTGGGGAATTGTCAGAATATGAGAAGGAAGAGCATATTTGGACGCTTTTTAAACAAAAGGCCTACTATGCATTAAAAGGCGATATCAATATGATGGACATTACTAAAAATCAAAAAGAGGAGGTATTCGGTAATAGGCCCCGTTTGCGCTTGGACTTGACCCCTTATCGGATTTTTAGGGTTTCCCCGGCATATTATAATACCGGAGATAGATACGATTTGGCCATAGAGAGCTATGAGAGGGCTATATCTATTGATCCCCAGGATTTTGAAGCCTACATAACCCTGGGAGATATTTATAGTTTTATCGGTAATTATGCTAAAGCTATTGAAAACTACAAAGAGGTTTTATTAATAAATCCCGATATTAATAAATTGTATATTAGTTTGGGGTCTCTTTACAATAGATTGGGAGATTATGATAGAGCGATTACCTCTTATGGAGAAGCGCTTCAGAGAAATCCTAGTTTTGGGGAAGCGTATATAGGCCTTGCATCAGTTTACGAGTTAAATGGTAAATACTTGCAGGCGATAGCCTATTATCAGAAGTATCTTGAGATTAATCCTAAATCTAGCGAGGTATATAGGAGCTTGGCCGATGCTTATGGGAATATGGGAGAATATAGCAAGGCCATAGCCTATTATCAGAGACATCTTGAGCTTAATCCCAAATCCGGAGAAGTCTACAGGAGCTTAGCTGATGCCTATGGTAAGGCGAACGATTATCCTAACCAGATTAAATGTCTATATAGCGCCCTTGAGCTTAATCCTAAGTCCAGCGAGGTATACAGGAGCTTGGCTGATGCCTATGGGAACATGGGAGAATATAGCAAGGAAATAGAATGCTACAGGAAGTCGGTAGCTATAAATCCTAAAGAAGCGCGGGCTCAGTTTGATTTGGGCGACGCCTATAATAATATTGGTGATATTGAAAATGTCTTAAAGCAGGCTAAGGAACTTAGAAAGCTAAAAAGAGAAGATTTAGCCGAAGAATTAGAGCAGGCTATAAGAAGATGAGGATATGATTAATGGATCAAGTTAACATAAATGGAATTTAGTTAAGCTTGTAAGATCTAAATTAGATAAATATGAAAGTATTATTCGTATTTAAAAGTGAGAATTTTTTGGCACCGACCGGCTTATGCGTAATTGCAGCAGTAGCCCGTAAAGCGGGACACGAAACTTTTCTTTGTGAAATGAATTCTGAAGATCCCATAAAAGCCATTTCTCGAATTCGTCCGAAAGTAATCGCGTATAGCTCTTCAACCGGAGAATCAAAGCATTATTTTCAGTTAAATAGCCGGATAAAGAAAGATTTTCCCGGTATTTTTACCGTCATGGGAGGGCCGCATCCGACATTTCACCCGGAAATGATCCAGGGAAGCAGTCTCGATGCGGTTTGCATTGGAGAAGGAGAGTATGCTTTTGTGGATTTACTAAGTGCTATAGATAAGGGTGAGCCGGTTGAGGGCATACAGAATATCCTAACTAGGAACACCAAAGAAGGCTTTAGCGTCCGTGATTTAGTAGATGATCTGGATAAGCTGCCTTTTCCGGATTATTCGCTTGTTTATGATAATACTCCTATGGGTTCATACCCGCTTAAAAGCATTATAACATCGAGAGGTTGTCCTTATGATTGCACGTACTGCTTTAATGCCGCATGGCGCAAGCTTTATCTCGGTAAAGGTAGGGCAGTCCGCAGGCATAGCGTAGATTATGTGTGTGATGAGATTATGTTTGTTAAGAGTAAATGGCCATTAAGTTTTGTAAAGTTCTACGACGATATTTTTACCTATAGCGCAGATGACTGGCTTGAGGAGTTTTCTGTTAAATACAAAGAAAGGGTAAAGCTGCCATTTTTTATTCTTACCAGAGCAGACTTGGTTACAGAAGAAATGATCAGGTTATTAAAATCTGCTGGCTGCCGCACAATAAGCATGTCTATAGAGGCAGGAAATTATGAAATAAGGAAAGATATGCTTAAGCGAAGCATGACTGACGAGCAGCTTATTAAGGCGCACCTACTTTGCGACAAATACGGAATTTATACCTTTACTAACTGTGTTATAGGTTTGCCGAACACATCCCTTGAAAATGATTTAGAGTCGCTTGATCTTTCTATCAAGAGTAGGGTTACCTGGGCGGAGTTCCCCATTTTTTATCCTTATCCCGGAACTGAACTTGGTCAGCGCACAGTTGAAATGGGTGCGTATCAGTTTGATTTCGAGAAAATGCATACATCTTATCAACATAAATCTTTGCTGAGCTGTTTTACGGAGGAAGAAAAAAACGCGCAGATGAATCTGGCTTTACTGGGTCCGGTGGCAATAGTTTTTCCGAAATTAAGGAATCTGGTCGCAAAGCGTCTGATCTTTATCAAGCATAACTTTATATTCACATTTTTGTATTATTTGACAAAGATGTATGTACTTCGGAAGAAAATCTATGTAACAAAGACCAATATTTTTGTCTCTTTGCGTATTTTTATTAAAAGCTTAATGCAAGAATGGTTTCGACACGAAAATAAAAAAGGATGAAAAAACTTTTAATAATTAAAATGGGTTATTCAGAGACCCTGGACTGGATGCTGAGTCTCACCACGAGTCTTGGCGATGTTCTGCGGACTACTTTTATCCTGAACTACTTTAAGGATTACCATATCGATTGGCTTGTCGACGGCCGGGCATTGCCCTTACTTGAACATAACAAATACATCAAAAGGATATTTGTCTATAATCCTTCAGTTGGGGATGAATTGAAAAAAGAAAAGTATGATTTGGTTATTAACCTGGAGAAAATTCCGGAAGCATGCGTATTATCCGATTCATTAAACGCAAAGAAAAGGATCGGTTTTGGTTTTAACGGCCACGATGTCGATATGGCCAATTATCTGGATTATTTGATCGGCGATGATATGCTTATCGAAATCTGCAGAGAGGCCAAGAAGAAGAGGGATAATCAACATTGCTTTCAGGAAATCCTGGCGAGGGTATTAGGCAAGGAGTGGAGCGGCCAGCGTTATATTCTTGGCTATAAGCCAAAATCGAAGATTTCATACGATATAGGCTTTAACTGGACCACGAGTAATAAATGGGCAAATAAGTCTTGGCCTAAACCTTACTGGCAGAAGCTGGAGGCTTTGATTAAGGGGAAATATTCTGTTTCATGGCAGAGGGGTCTTTCGGATATTTTCAGTTATATCGACTGGATACACTCATGTCGGATGATTGTCACGGCAGATAGTCTTGGTTTGCACATATGCTTGGCACTGGGTAAAAGTGTTATCGCTTTATTCGGCCCAACCTCGTATCGCGAGATCTATTTTTATAACTGCGGTTCTTTTATATTGCCTGAATCGGATTACAGGTGCATACCTTGTTTAAAGCCGCTATGCAAAAGGAAAAAACAATGTATGGAATTTATAATGCCGGAAACGGTTAAGGAAAGAATTGAATATGAGTTTAAAAACCGTATCTTTGCCAAGTAACTATAATTACATAGCCTGTTTTTTGACTTTGGATTGCAATATCAGGTGCGATTATTGCATTAACTCTCATAACAGCGAAAGAAGGCCGCTAAGACAGACCATCTCAGGAGATAAATGGGTTGCGGGACTTAACCGGATAGACTGCTTAGCAGACATCCCTATTACTTTCCAGGGGGGAGAACCAAGCCTGCATCCGGATTTTATCCGAATAATCAAAAACATTCGGAAGGATTTAAACATTGATATACTTACCAATCTTACCTTTGATATTGATGTTTTTATTAAAGAGATTGACCCCCGACGCTTATCAAGGGGCGCTTCTTATCCTAATATCAGGGTAAGCTATCATCCGGGGTATATGGATCTAACCTTGTTGATGAAAAAAATCCTAAAAATGCAGGATGCCGGCTTTTCCGTTGGTGTCTATGGTATTCTCCATCCCCGGATAAAGAATGAGGTTCTCTTGGCCCAAGATATCTGCTTAAAAGCAAACATCGATTTCAGGGTAAAGGAATTTTTAGGTAGGTATGACAATAAGTTATATGGAACATATCTTTATCCTGAAGCAATAGGCAACCAAAGGCGCAAGAGTTGTCTCTGCCGCACTACGGAGCTAATAATCGGCCCCAATGCAGATGTTTTTCGATGTCACCACGACCTTTATAAGTCATTTGCCGCGACTGGAAACCTTTTGGATCCGGAAATCGCTATTAGTAACAATTTCAGGGAATGTGTTGAGTTCGGGGATTGTAATCCTTGCGATATAAAGATTAAAACTAATCGTTTTCAGGTTTTTGGCCATACTTCAGTCGAGATTAAAGATATTGCGGAAGAAAAAGTTCGTGTATATCCTAAGTCATCGATCAGGGGTTAGAAATGAAAGAAGAGATCAGTATCTCGGTTTGCGTTCCGGCATTTAACGAAGAAAAGAATATTGAGAAAACCGTAATGGGCCTGTTTGATGCTCTCTTAAAGCATCTATATAGATTTGAGATAATTATTGTTGATGACGGAAGTATTGATTTGACTGGGAGCCTGGCGGAGAGCCTTTCGAGAAGGCATAGTCAAATCAAACTTCTCAAGCACTCGATTAATCTTGGTATTGGCAGATGTTATCGGGACGCTATGCGTATTGCGGAAGGAAATTTTTTTACCTGGTTTCCTTCGGATGGCGAAGATACGGCTGAGGAGATGTTGATGTGTCTTGGGCGCGCCAAAGAGGGAGCTATTGTTACTTCCTACCACGCTGAGCATGGCGGACGCTCAGCGTTTCGACGGTTGCTTTCAGGTTTCTATACGTTAATCTTGAACAGCCTTTTCGGCCAGCGGTTGAAATACTACAATGGACTTTCAGTTGTTTCAACTCAAAGAGTACGGGGGATGATTTTAGTTTCCGATGGTTTTTTCTGTAATGCCGAGATTATTATACGCGCGATCAAATCAGGGTGCAAAGTAATTGAGGTGGAGACAAAGTTAGCGAAGCGGCTTTCGGGGAGATCCAAGGCGCTTACATGTGGGTCCCTTAAGCGGGCTGGTATTGATTTTATCCGTATATTACGAGCCGGGAAGACGGTTTCATCATTGATGTTTGGCGGATCAATATGATATCCTTAAGACGTTTAAGCCAATACGTTGGGTTTATGTGCTCGCTTCAGGCGGCGAAGCTTACTAAAAAACGTATTCCCTTAATCGTAATTTTGTGCGTGACTAATAAATGTAATCTTAAATGCTGGTATTGCTATGGGGAGCATCCGTTAAAGAACGCATGGCAGGATTTCTCAACTAAGGAACTTTTGATAATGATTCGCACGCTCCGTGGGCTGGGAACTTTGATTTTGCAGCTGCAGGGCGGCGAACCTTTGCTACGTACTGATATCCGTCTAATAATTGAAGAAGCAAAGAAATGCGGTATGTTGTGCGATATGGTCACCAATGGAATCTTAATACCGCAGAAACTAGACGCTGTGCGTTTGTTGGATAAGATTTGTATAAGCCTTGATGGCCCGGCTCGTCTTACGGACAGTAATCGCGGAGAGGGGGTCTTTGATCGCGTGGTAACAGGGATCAGCGCGGCTTCTGAACTTGGATTGCCAGTGCGCATAAGCGCTGTTTTGACTCAAGATACGGATACAGAAGATATTGATTGGTTGCTCGATTTCTGCCGTAAAAGGAGCCTACTTGTGAATTTTTCGCCTTCATTTGATTTCATTGGCCAAAGCAGGGGGAGTGACTTTAAACCCCATATCGTAGCCGATAAGAAAATGCGTTTGCTTTTTCAACATATATTGAACTGTAAAAAGAAAGGCCAGGCTATCCAGTTTAGTCAGAAAAGTTATGCTCTTGCGTTGCAGTGGCCGTTAGAATATTCCAATATGACTGTGCAGGACAGTGATAGCCGCACGAGGCGATACCCGCATTGTTATCACGGAGACTATATATTTTTTATCGATAGCGATGGGAGTGTGCGCCCCTGTTGTAACTTTTGGGGTAGAAAATCAGCGAATATAAGAGTCGAGGGTTTAAGTAAAGCTATTTTGCTAACTGAGCGTTTAGGCTGCGGTAGTTGTTATGTCCCGGCATATATCGACAGAAACCTTTTTTTCGAAGGTGCAATCAGTACCTGGTTTAATTATATTATACACAGCTTACGAGGAGAAGCATGAGCAATATTGAATGGTTTAAACTTGAAGATGTAGAGGATTTATCTGTGAAGCATCGTGTTAAATTAACGCAAGAATATGTCAATCCGGGGATGGCCAAATTATTCGGTATTCTTGGTTTTGATAGGGTACGCGCGGTTTCTGCCGAAGGTATGTATATTGTGCTTGATGATGGAAGGCATATTCTGGATATGACTGCGGGTAACTGCGTGCTTGGGCTTGGCCATAATCATCCTAGGATTTTGAAGGCAAGGGGAAAGGTTGCGAATGAAAAGCGTCTTGAGATCTGCAAATCTTTTCTTTCTCCGTATGTGGCTGCTTTATCCTCAAATATGGCGGCATTGCTGCCGAAGGACCTGCAATATTCATTTTTTTGTGGCAGTGGCGCTGAGTCTGTAGAAGGGGCGCTTAAATTGGCTCAGAAGCATCATGGTAAGGATAGGTGCGGTATCGTGTATACGGATCACTCATTTCACGGAAAGACGCACGC
>JAPLLR010000065.1 GCA_026387455.1 Candidatus Omnitrophota bacterium
CTATCGCCAAACCCAAATTCCCGAAACCGATTATGCCTACCGTATCAATCATATATAGCCCTTCCTATCCTGACAATATCAGCGCCTTCCTCGATCGCCACTTCAAAATCATCGCTCATGCCCATTGAGAGTCGTAAGTCGTATGTCGTAAGTCGTAAGTTTATAACCTTGTCACGTAATTCTTTTAAACGCCGAAAATAAAGGCGGACCTTTTCCGGATCGTCCACAAGAGGAGCGATAGTCATTAATCCAACTATACGCACATTCTTAAGCGCCTTAATAACAAGGAACGTCTCGTTAAGGGCTGCTGGACGAAGACCAAATTTACTTTCTTCTCCCGAGGTATTTACTTGAATCAGAATATCCTGAACCTTATTGATCTTAGCTGCCTGCTTATCGATTTCCTGCGCCAGCTCTTCGCTATCCACAGAATGGATCAGGTCGAATAAATTAAGCGCATCTTTAACTTTATTCGACTGCAGATGGCCGACCATGTGCCATCTGACAGCTCTAAGATTGCGGCTATCAGCTTTGAGCCGGGCTTCCTGAAGCTTATTCTCACCGACATCTGTAATGCCGGCTCCAATAGCTTCCTCTACCTCGTCAGCAGAACGGTTCTTGCTTATCGCGACGATCGTGATTTGGGCGGGGTCACGCCCCGCCTTAGCGCAGATCTTCGCAATCCGCTCCTTCACCCCCCGAATATTATCCGCAATCATACTAATCGCCTCTTAAGAATTAAATTATTATACACCATAAATCACGAGGGTCAACCAAAGAATATTTAGCGTACTATCACCTCATGGCTGGTCGGCTTGTCTTGTTTCTCGCAGACTAGGCTAGCGCCTGCCTTGTCCTGTTTCTCGCGGGGGCGCTCGTTTTGCCCCTGCGAGGCAAAACTTCGCTCGGCCTGCGGACCTCGCTCTCACCTAGTATCTAGATAGCGGGTGATCCATGCCCGCTCGGTTCCTCGGACGCCCCGCTCGAAATCAGGCCAAGTCAGCCGCTAACTATAAATTTGCTAATAAAATGCTCCTAGTGGCTTTGGAAAGCATGTAGGTTTAGCGGGTGACTTGGCTTGATCCGAGCACGGCAAAAGCCGCGCGCAGGACAAGCCAAGGCAGGACCCGCTAAACAATAATACGAATCAGTACTTATCGGAAAACCTGTAGGAGCAACTAAGAAATTGGTTAGAAATATTCCTGGTAAACTTCTTTGACGCGGTTGAAAGCTTTGATGAGCAGGTTCTTGGGCAGGCTTTGCACTGGAAGCACTCCGATAGGCTTTGACTCCAGCGTATCGCAGATGATCCCGATAGGTACCAGATACGCCAGATATTTTTGCGCAGACAATTCATTGTTCTCTTTGATCAGGGAAACGATCTCCGGCTTGCTTACGCGGCCAAGCTTCACCGGTATGCTAAGGGTCGCCTCAAGAGTCTCGATAAAACCTTCCAAAAGCAGCGCCCTTCCCACAACCACGAAATTATTTATCTCATAAAGCGGCACCCTCTTTTCCACCGCCTCCTTTAACTCAAGACACATCAATTTGGCGGCTGAAGTGACTACTTCAGAAACCGCCTTCTGCTTGATCGGCTTATAAAAATCACTCTTTTTTACCAGTATCTCTTTATTCTCATCCAGCATCTCGGAATCTCCGATCACGCCGTATGAACGCTTGATATCTTCCGCCAGCTCAAAAGGAATCTTGAGCGCTTCCTGAAGCCGGCTAGTCAGACCGTTTCCGCCAAGAGGCATGATCTCGATATCCTTAAGCAAGCCGTCGCGGAATATCAGAATTTCGGTGACATCGCTTCCTATATCGCAGAATACGCTTAAGCCCTCCTTCGTCCCCTTGTCAAACACAGCTTTACTTGTCACAAGCCCGGAAAAAGAAAGCCCGCGCACATCGTATCCGGACTGGTTAATTACCCGATCTAAAGTCTGCACAGAGGATAATTTTCCGCAGATAAGAAATAGATCAACTTCCAGCTTATGGCTATAAAGACCCAGAGGATTACTAATATTGCTCTTTGAGTCGATAGAATAGCTTGAGGGAATAATATGGATTATCTCTTCTTCAAGATTAGAACCCAGGACCCGGGCCTGCTCATTAGCCCGCAACATATCAGATACAGTGATCACCTTATTCCCCCGCTCCGCAAGTGGGATAATGGCGCGGCTATGCTTGGTAATAATATCCTGCCCGGAGATATTCACATGCAGAAATTTGATATTGATGCCGGATTTAGCTTTTAGATTCTTAAGCAACTTCTCGATGCAGCTGATAAGGCTGATGGAATCGACTATTACCCCGTCCTTTACCCCTTTTGAGGCGACGCTATCAAAATACATACTGCTAATGCGCCGCTTCTGGAACTGGGCAACGCATGCTGAGATCTTACTTGAGCCGATATCTAACGCACAGATATAATTATTTAGCATCTCTTAACTTTATGACAGGATCCTTAAACCTTAAATCCACATACTTTATATTAATAATATCGTTCTTACTTTGCAAAAATATGCCGGCCAGCATCATTATCTTGTTTTTGATATTGTCCGGGTCGATCTTTACCTCAAGACCATCTATTGCTTTAGGCGAGCCCCGCTGTGGCTGAACCTTGTCCGCTGAAGAAGCCAGAAACGGAATAAAGAATGAAGCGTTTTGAAGGTTAGTTACGTCTATGCGCCTAATCTTATAACTTTTCAGAAACTTATTACTCTTCAGCTCTCCAATAATGTTTTGCGCAAGAGTTAACTCCGGGCTAGTATAGCGTTTTCCCGCCTTTGCCCCGAAAATCTTAGTCTCAAGGCCGACGATCATCGGTAAGTTTGCTTCTTCGGGTGAACCTTGGACATTCAACAGCACCCCCTCGTCATCAATAACAAATTCTTTATACAATTTTATAAGTGCGACGGGCTTACGCCTGTTGAAATGCACGATGATCCTGTCCGGAAGATTCCTCACCAGCACGACCTTTCTGCAATCGGGGTTTACCTGAGAAATAGCCCAGGCCTCCCTTTCAAGATCGATGCTGAATATATTCTTTCCCTTAAAATAAGACAGGGCATTAGCGTTGCCTTCGGAAGCAATGACCTCCCTCACCTTGAAATATTCCGAAGTCATCAGCGCGTTCCAAATAGAGGCGGCGATCAGCCCGACCCCCAAAAGGATCAATACCGTAAGGACAACCTGCTTAACCGGAAACCTGAACGTTTGTTTTTTCATATGCTAGTCTTATCAAAGTAAGGCACAGTTGTGTAAAATCTACCCCCATGTTTCGCGCAGCTTTGGGCAAAAGGCTGGTAGCGGTCATGCCGGGAATCGTATTCACCTCTAATATGTACGGCAGACCTGCTGGAGTCAAAATAATATCTGTTCTAGAACACCCGGAGCAACCTAAAAGCTTATGGGCTATTAAACCTACTTCCCGTACTTTTGTAGCAATCGCGCTATCAAGTCTTGCAGGCACCACGTATTCAGTCAATCCTGACTGATACTTCGCCTCAAAATCAAAAAATTCATTTTTAGGAATTATCTCGATTACCGGCAGGGCTTTTTCTTCAAGTACACCGACAGTTAGCTCTCGGCCTTTAATGTATTCATCTACCATTGCCCGCCCGTCGTGAGTAAAAGCAAGGTCCATGGCTTTTATAAAATCTTCTTTTTTGTCGACAATTGATAATCCGATGCTTGAGCCGCCGGTCACAGGTTTAACCACTATCGGATAACTGAAAGCCTCATCCAGACGCTCTCCGGAATAAGTATTTTTACAAGCCACAGCATATTTCGGGACACTTAGCCCGCTTTCTTGAAAAAGCCTGTGGCTAGCCACCTTATCCATAGCTAGCTGGCTGGCCAAAACGCCTGATCCGGTGTAAGGAAGACGCATATCTTCAAGGATCTTCTGTATGGTGCCATCCTCTCCGAAGCGGCCGTGCAAAGCCAGGAATGCACAATCAATATTTTTACTACTGATAAGCAACTTATCTATATCCGCATCATCAGTGGTAATATCAATAGCCACAACATCCAGACCTGCGGCCTTAAGCGCCTCAAAAACAGCCTTGCCGGATAAAAGTGAGATCTCCCTCTCCGATGAAGGCCCGCCCATCAAAACCCCTATCCTGCCTCTAACTAACACCATATCTTAATTTCCGGCTCCAATACTACTTTAAATTTATTCCTCACGCTTCTCCTGGCTAGCTCCATCAGCTTTAAGACGTCGCGAGATTTAGCGCTCCCTAAATTCAAAATGAAATTAGCATGTTTTTTCGAAATGACTGCCCTGCCTGCTCGCCTTCCCTTTAATCCGCAGGCGTCGATCAGCCGGCCCGCGGAATCTTTAGCCGGGTTCTTAAAGATACACCCGGCGTTCGGTAGTGTATTATCCTGGCTTTGATGCCTTTGTGCAAGAATTTTCTTTACCGCGCCTGCAATCTTACGCTTATCTTTTTTCACCAGACTTAACACAGCTTCCAGGACTATGTATTTACCAAGCTTAGAGTTACGGTAAACAAATCCGGCATTATCTTTCCTAATTACCAATATTCTCCCATTATAATCCATAACTGTGACTTCTTTAACCGAGTCTGCAATAGACTTCCCCCAGGCGCCGGCATTCATCACCATGGCCCCTCCGACGGTGCCGGGAATACCGGTAAGTCGCTCCACCCCCGACAAAGAACGCCTGCGCGCTTCCTGAATAAGCCTGGTCAACATCAGACCACATCCTACCCGCACTAGATTGCCGTCAAATTTAAACCCAGTAAATGCGGAACTGCTCAGCCTGATCACCAAACCCTTTAATCCACTATCCGCAGCCAGAATATTGCTTCCCGCCCCGAGAATAAAAACCGGCAGCTTATCCTTTCTTGCAAATATGACTAACTTTCGCAAGATCTCTTCGTCTTTTGGGCAAGCGAATACTTCTGCTTTCCCGCCAATACGGAAAGTGGTCTTATCTTTAAGCAGCTGGTTGGGCTTAATGCCTAGATTTAAGTCTTTGCGCCAGTTCATCGCCAACCTTTACTATGTCTCCCGCTCCCATGATGATCACCATATCACCGGGCATAATTATCTCCAGAACATGCTCAACAATCTTATCTTTAGGTATATATTTTACGGTTTTCCCGGGATTACGTTTCTTGATCAAGTCATACACTTTCTCTGCGCTGACTCCTTCGATAGGCAGCTCGCTTGCCGCATAAATATCCGTGATCAGGCAATAATCCACCAGATCAAAACTCCTGCCGAACTCCTCCAACAGTAACTGAGTGCGCGTATAGCGGTGCGGCTGAAAAATGGCGATCATCCTCTTGGAATTCATCTGCCTGGCCGCGGAAAGCGTAGCCTGAATTTCCGTAGGATGATGCGCGTAATCATCGATTAAAAGATAATCCCGATCAAGGAACTTTATCTCAAGCCTTCGCTTAGCCCCTTTATACAAAGCCAGCGCCTTCCTGATAAACTCAAGTTTAATACCCAGCTCCAAACCCAGGGCGATTACAGAAAGGGCGTTGGAGATATTGTGCTTTCCGCCCAATGCCAGATGAAATCTATCCACTAGCTTACCTTTACAGTAGCAATCAAAATCAGAACTTAAACCCTGCATATGAATATTTTTCGGATATATGTCCGCCTGTTCAGTCAATCCAAAACGTACTATCCTTTGCCTATAACCCTTGATTATATCTTTGAGATATTTGTCGTCGTCACAGACAAAAAGACAGCCGAGCTTATCCGTCTGCGAGATGAATTCTTTAAATGCCGCTATCTCCGCCTCAAAATCCTTATAATAATCCAGGTGTTCCCGATCGATATTGGTGACTATGGAATACTTCGGCCGATAATGCAAGAAAGAGCCGTCTGACTCATCCGCCTCCGCGACAAAGAACTCGCCATCCCCAAGGAGCGCATTATTGTCCACATTGCGCAGCACCCCGCCTATCGCGGCAGTGGGGTTAAGCCCTGCCTCAAGCAATAAATACGAGATCAGCGAAGTAGTAGTGGTCTTTCCGTGGCTGCCAGCGACTGTAATCACAGTCTTCTCCTGCATTAGCTGGGCAAGCGCTTGCGCCCGTTTGATCAGGATGCCTTTAGCCTTTGCCAAAGCGTACTCCGGATTATCCTCTTTTATCGCCGAAGAGTAAACCACCACATCCGCGCCGTCGATATTTCCGGCGCTATGCCCAATATTAATAACAGCGCCTAAAACGCGCAGCTCCTCAATACATTTACTCTCCTTAACATCGGAACCGCTGACCTTGGTCCCCGCCCGAAGCAACAGCTGGGCAATTCCGCTCATCCCGATCCCGCCGATACCTATAAAATGATATTGCTTTTTCACTTCTTCAAACTCTCCTGCCAGGCCTGATTAAGTTGTACTGTGTTTTCATACGGATAAGCTGAAGCAATAGCCCGGTTAAAATTCTTTTTGTCTCTTAAATTCTGGCAAAAAAGCACAAAGCTCTCTCTGCCGTGCTCCTTCATTAAAAAGTCTAGGATGCTCACTGTCTCAAGGTAAAAAAGATTCACCTTTTCTTTATCGCTCATCATCAGAGGATTCATGTCGGATAATGTCTCAATATTCATAAAAGTATTGTTCGTTATAGAGTTCTTCACAAAAGCGTCTGCTGCTCCCCTTCTAATTTGCATCTGATAAGACGCCACGCCCTCCTCAAGCCAAATAGGCACAGCCGAATTATTAAACCCCACAAATTCGCGGAATATTATATGCCCCATCTCATGAGGCAACACCGTAGCGAAGAAATCCTGTGCATTTGCATAAGTGTAAATTGCCTTATATCCCGGCATGGCTGCACCCGCTGACCACTCCGGCTGTCCGGTAGCTTCATGATACCCCGCGGCATCATCATAAACATAAATATGCGCGCGGTTATCCCAGAGCCAAAAATTAAAACGTATAAATCCCAGATTATCGGCAATCGAGTTATAATACTCTTCGGCTTTCTCGCTTAAACTGCGGATAAAATCCTGTACAGCCCCTTGATAATGGATGATAAAGTGCGTAGTCTTCTCTTCCTGCCACTTGCCGGCCTGCGCATGCACCTTGGCACAGAAAACAGTCATAATTAGCACCAAAAAGATCACGCTTTTCATTAATGCCGGTTTAAAGACTCTACCTCCTCGACAAGTAGCTGGGCGGCATTGTTGCGTCCAAACGCCCGGTACTGCGCGCGCATGCTGCCAAGCATCTGGGAATTCCTGGCCACTGAATTAATCGCCTGGCCGAGCACCTCGCCATCAAGCTCTTCATCCCTGATCACCAGCGCGCAGCCGCGGTCAGCCAATACTTTAGCGTTGGCAAACTGATGCTGATAAGCATAGGGATACGGAATAAGTATCGCCGGAAGATTAAATAATATCAGCTCAGTCACCGTGGTGGCACCCGCGCGGGAAATCGCCACATCCGCCGCGCTGTAAGCTTGCTCCATGGATTCAAGAAAATCAAAAACTCTGGCCTCAATACCCAAACTCCTGTACCTGGCTGTGATAAACTCTGCTCCCCCTTGACCGGCCAAATGAATAACCTGAAGCTGCAGTGATTCCGAAAGTCCGCTTATGGCCCTGAATGCCCCCGAATTTATATGCCGGCTGCCCTGGCTCCCCCCCATTACCAATACGGTAAACTTGTCCCCTTGCAACCCGAAATATTCGCGCGCCTTCTCTTTGGGGACGACAGCCAAAGCGCGTACGGGATTTCCCGTAAGCACAACCTTCTCGGGATCAGTCCCCATATAATCTTTTGCCTGCGCAAAAGAAACAGCCACTCTATCCACAAATTTAGCCAACAAACGGTTTGCCCTCCCGGGCATCACGTTCTGCTCATGCAGTAATGTCTTGACCCTAAACAACCAAGCAAAAAATACCACAGGAAGAGACTCTATACCGCCAAAACCTACTACCGCATCCGGCCTAAATTCCGCCAATATAATAATGCTTTCTAAAGAACCCTTAAACAGATTCCCTATGGCCAAAATATTGCTGTAATCAAGGCAAAGGCGGACCGGCGAAACACAAATGTACCTGACCTGATGCCCCAGGCCAAGCTTTACCGACTTTTTACTGCGCTGAGGCAACACCAAAAGCGCTTCAGAATCAGGATATTTCTTCTTGAACGCGTCGACAAAACTTAAAGCCGGAAAGATATGCCCGCCGCTTGAGCCCGCAGTGGCTAAAATTTTCATTTTAAGGATATTCTCCCACCCGAGCAATATTTATCAAGATCCCCACGCTTACCATATCAAAAAGGAATGATGATCCGCCGTAGCTTATAAATGGCAGCGGTAGGCCCTTAGTAGGCAGAACACCGCAGGAAACGCCGATATTTATAACTGCTTTGATACAGATCATTGATATAAGCCCTAAAGCCAGGAAATATCCAAACCTGTCCGGAGCGTTCTTTATGATCTTAACCCCCTGCTGTATAAAAATAATAAAAAGTACGATCACCGCCAATGTGCCTATAAGCCCCAGCTCTTCCCCGATAATAGAAAAAATAAAATCCGTGTGCGCCGCGGGAAGGTAGAATAATTTCTGCCGGGAGTGGCCTAGGCCCACTCCAAATATGCCCCCTGAACCTAGCGCTACCTGCGACTGGATTATCTGAAATCCGCTTCCTTTAGGGTCCATCCAGGGATTTAAAAAAGCCATCACCCTCGCCCGGCGGTAGGCAACGCTAAAGATCAACACATAAAGCGCCGGGATTGCCACCAAAACAATAGATATCAAATACTCCATCCGCGTCCCGGCAACAAAAAGCATAATAAAAACCACTAAACTTATAGAGACGGTCGTTCCCAGATCCGGCTGAACCAGAACCAGAACTGCACAAACGCCCAGCGCGATCATCGGGGGCAGAAATCCTTTAAAAAACGTCTTGATCAAATTGCCTTTGCGGGAGATAAAATCCGCGACATAAATAATAATCGCCATATTCATCAACTCTGAAGGCTGAAAACTGATAAACTTAAAACGGAACCACCTACGGGCACCTGACACTTCCCGGCCTACCCCCGGGATCAATACTAATAGCAGCAGAAATATTGAGAATAATAACAGGGGCCGGGCAAACCTGCGAAACCTACGGTAATCAATACACATCACCGTAAAAGTAAGGATGGCTCCGATCATAAGAAAGAGTAAATGCCGCTTAAGGAAAAAGAAGCCGTCCTTATACCTCTCCCAGGCATAGATGCTTGATGAGCTGTAAATCATCACTATGCCGATGCATATCAAGATAACGGTGACGGTAAATATATTTATGCGGATATTACGGACCATAGTTAGCTTTTGTCTGCAGGAAGCGCAATGACTGCTTCCTTAAACACCCTGCCGCGCTCTTCGTAATCAGAGAACATGTCGAAGCTTGAACACATCGGAGAAAGCAATACATAATCCCCCTTGAGCGCGTCCCGATAAGCATTGCGCACAGCCTCAGGCAAAGTCCCTGCCTCTTCTATAAGCAGATCTCCGGACAAAGCGCTCTTTATCTTCTCACGCGCCTCGCCTATCACGATCACTTTCTTTACCTTATCCCGCGCTGCATCAAGGATTACCCGGTAATCCACTCCCTTATCTTTACCTCCGGCGATAAGTATGACTTTTGAAGGGATATTTTTGATCGCCCAAATACAGGATTCAGCCAGGGTAGCTTTTGAATCATTGATAAACCTCACTCCCCCCGCCTCCCTTACAAATTCCATTCGGTGCTCAAGGCCTTTAAATTCAGCGAAAACTTTATCGCAAACACCCTTACCTATGCCCAGCAATCCGGCCACAGCTGCCACAGCCGCCTGGTTTGGATTGAGATCTTGGGACTGAGAAAAAAATACCACCTTTGACTTTGCTTCTTTTGCCAGCCCCTTTATAACCGGATCTTCGCTGTTTAACACCAGATAATCAAGTGAATCCTGATTCATGAATATCCGCTTCTTGGCATCCAGATATTCCTGCATATCCGCATGCCGGTCCAGATGGTTCTTACTTAAATTCAGCATAACAGCGATCTTGGGCTTGAAATCCTTTATCCTCTCCAATTGAAAAGAGCTAATCTCTAGAATAACGAAATCCTGAGGCTGAATTTTTGCCACTTCCGAAGTAAAAGGCTTACCGATATTGCCGCAAACAAAACTTTTTCCTCCGGAGGCTTCAATAACCTTACCAATGAGCGTTGTGACCGTGGTCTTTCCACCTGAGCCGGTCACCGCGATCACTATGCCCGGACAGAGCATCCATCCCAGCTCGATTTCGCTGATCACCGGAATCTGCAATTTATCAGCTATAAGCACAGGAGGCGCGTTATTTGGGACTCCGGGAGAGACCACCAAAAGCTCGGCATTTCTGATATTGGTTTCGCAATGGCTCCCCAACTCCAGCTTAATCCTATTTGTCTTCAGCAGCTTGGCATTGGCTCTCGTGATAGTATTATCCTGATTATCCGTCACGCCAACATCCGAACCCAGGTCAAAAAGCAAGTTTGCAGCCGCAACTCCTGAGCGGGCTAAACCCACTACCAGAACTTTTCTTTCTTTAAAATATTCAGTATTGCGCATCAAGATAATTTACCTAATCTTAAGGGTTATGATGGTAAGAAGGGCAAGTATACCGGCGATGATCCAAAAACGCACTATCACCTTATTTTCATGCCAGTTAAGAAACTGAAAATGGTGGTGAATCGGCGCGATCTTAAATATCCTTTTCTTAAAGACCTTAAAAGAAAATACCTGAAGGATCACTGACAACGCCTCTACCACGAAGATGCCTCCGACGATGATTAAAAGCAGCTCCTTCTTGATCAAAAGCGCGACGGTGCCGATCGCGCCGCCCAAAGCCAGCGACCCCACATCGCCCATAAAAACTTCAGCCGGATGGCAGTTAAACCACAAAAATCCAAGTCCGGCGCCCAAAAGACTGGCGCAAAAAACCGTAAGCTCGCCGCTTCCGGATATATGCGGGATCAAAAGATATTCCGCCAGCTTCACGTTTCCGGTCACGTAGCATAGCACCGCAAAGGCTACCGAAACCATGACCACAATACCAACCGCCAGGCCATCCAGCCCGTCAGTAAGATTCACCGCATTGGAGCTTCCCGAGATGACCAGGATGACAAAAATTATAAAGAACCCGTCAAGGTTGATAGACACATTCTTAAGAAATGGTATGTCTAGGCGCAGACTCCCGTTAAACCAAAACATCAGGATCATGCCCAGTATCAAACCAAGGATAATCTGGCTGTCAAGTTTTGCCAGCGCGGACAAACCCTTGGCCTTCTTCTTCACTTGCTTAAGATAATCGTCGCAAAATCCGGTTATACCAAGCCACACTGTGCTTAAGAGCGCAACCCAGAGAAATTTATTTGTCAGGTCGCCCCAGAGTAAATTAGAAAATACCAACGCCGCCAGAATAAGTACCCCGCCCATAGTCGGAGTATTATGCTTTGACCGGTGCAAATCATCAAGCTTTGCGCTGTCGCCCTTGTTGATCTTTTCTCCCACTTTCATGGCGCGCAGTTTTCTGATCACCATCGGCCCGATTATCAGGCAGATAAGAAAGCTGGTAAGTGCCGCCATCGCGGCGCGAAAAGTGATGTAGCGGAAAAGATTTAACGCGGATACTTTGTCGTGTAGTGAGTAGAGAAAATATAACATCAGGTTTTCAGCACTTCTTCCATACGCATTGAGCGCGATCCCTTGACCAAAACGATATCATCCCGTGTGGGCGCAATCATCTTAAACAACACTTCCCGCGCCTGCACAGAATCTTCGCAAATAAATATATTCTTTTCGCTTAACCCGCAAGACCTGGCTGCCTCAGCGGCCATCCGGGTGGATTTACCAACGCTGATAAAACAATCGCAAACCTCTGCCGCTCTTTCCCCGGCCTGGCAGTGAAAGAAATCCTTTTGTAGCCCAAGCTCCATCATATCTCCCATCACCAGGATCTTCCTGCCCTTTACCGGATATTTATCCAGCACATCCAGGGCATGATGCAAAGACACCGGGTTGGCGTTATAGGTGTCATTGATGAACAAGACATTGTTCAGACTGGCTAGCTGCAGCCTGTCTTTAGGGAAACTGAATTGCTTAAGCCGGGCGGCAATATCGTTATACTCCATCCCAAGCACCCTTGCGCAGGCAATAGCAATAAGAGCGTTATAAATATTCAGGTATCCGAGAGTACCCAGGTTAAAAGCTTTCTGGGATCTATTTACACAAAACTCTAATCCCTCGCAGGAATTCCTTATCTTTGACGCCCGGAAATCCGCGCGTCCCTTAAGGCTCACGCCGACAATAATCTCTAAAGCCCTGGCTGTGGCAAGGCGTTTTTTTAATAACGGGTCATCGGCGTTAAGTATAGCCATACCGGGCTTACGCAGATACTCAAGAAGCACACTCTTTTCCTTATAAACTCCCTCAAGGTTCTTGAAAAACTCAAGATGCGACGGCCCGATATTGATCAGACAGGCGATATCCGGCTGCACGATATTACCCAGATACGCCACCTCCCCGTGATGGTTAGTGCCTATCTCCAGGACCGCCACGTCATAAGAATCATCCAAGTCAAGCAGGGCAAACGGAACACCGATATGGTTATTCTTGGTGCCGGGATTCTTCAAAACCTTGAATTTATTCTCCAATACCCAAGCGATCATCTCCTTGGTGGTAGTCTTACCGTTACTGCCGGTAAGCGCGATCACTACCCCCTTAAATTTTTCCCGCTTAAATCTCGCGATATCCCCCAACGCTTTAGTCGTATCGATTACCTGTATAAATGCAACTCCTGAACCTCTGATCGTCTGATTAGCAGGTAGCTCTGAAATAATACAACTTGCGCTTTTTCTTATAACTTCTTCAATAAAACTGTGACCGTCGAAATTATTTCCTTTTATGGCAATATACGCTTCGCCAGGCTTGATAGTGCGCGAGTCAATAGAGATGCCGCTTACGCCTTGCCCTGCATCGCCGCTAGTCAACTGGCCTAAAGTCGCTTTTATTAAATCTGAGATTTTAAACATTCTTTTACCACTTCCCGGTCATCAAAACGCAAAGTCCGGTTTCCGATGATCTGATAATCCTCATGACCCTTTCCCGCCACTAGCACAATATCTCCCTGAGATGCCATGGACAACGACTTCCTGATCGCCTCAATGCGCTCTGGAATAACGCAGAAATTATCTTTCTTAATCCCTTTCTTTATATCTTCGATTATCTGCATAGGGTCTTCTGAGCGAGGATTATCGTTAGTGATAATGGCGTAATCGGATAACTCTGATACCACCCTCCCCATCTTCGGCCTCTTGCCTTTATCCCGCTCTCCTCCGCAGCCAAAAACCACAATAATACGCTTATCGCCAACCTGGCGCAAAGACTGGATAATGTTCTTCAGCGCGTCATCCGTATGCGCGTAATCCACGAACACCGAATATCCACCTGCGCAATCAACACGCTCTAGCCTCCCGGGAACCAGGGTAAATTTTTCTATGGCGCTCTTGATAACCCGCGGATGGATCCCTTCTTTCAGGCCCCAGGCAAAAGCCGCGAGAATATTGTAGACATTGTGCTTTCCGATCAGGCCGGATTTGATCTGCGTTTTTCCTTCAGAGTCTAAAACAGTGAATTCCGTGCCATTTACTCCGGAACTCAACTCCACAGCCGTTACATCTGCTTTGCCATCTATTCCATAAGTAATTACTTTTGCTTTAGTTAAACCAATAAGCTTTTTGCCAAACACATCATCGCCATTGATCACCGCAAATGACTTAAAATCAAGCCCCATGAATAATTTTGCTTTAGCTTTAAAATATTGAGCAAATGTCAAATGATAATCCAGGTGGTCCTGAGTAAGATTTGTGAATATCGCGGCGCTAAACTTTATCCCTTGGACTCTATCCTGATCAAGGGCGTGAGATGAAACCTCCATCGCGCAGTAACGCACGCGGCAATCGCGCATCCGACTAAGCAGAGCTTGCAACTCCACAGGCCCGGGAGTGGTATTCTTAGATGAAATTACCGTATCTTTAAAACGATGGTTAATGGTCCCGATAACCGCAGGGGTAAATCCTGCCTCCCGAGATATCGCCTCAACTAGATAGGTGACAGTGGTCTTGCCGTTTGTCCCAGTAACCCCTACCACTTTCAGCGCTTGCGATGGCCTTGCATAAAACTGATTCGCCAGTTCCGCTAGAGCCCTACGACTATTCTTTACCGTTACGAAAAATACTTGCTTTGATCTTACGCTCTCGGGCTGCCGGCCTTCAGCCACTACCACCCTTGCACCACTTGACAAGGCTGCCTCAATATACTCATTTCCGTCC
>JAPLLR010000066.1 GCA_026387455.1 Candidatus Omnitrophota bacterium
TAGGAAAGCAAAGCATGATATCCACAAATCGCATAATCGCCGAGTCAATCAACCCGCCGTAAAAACCTGAGATGGAACCAAAGATAAGCCCGATGACTACCGATATCCCTACCGCGATAAGCCCGATGCTTAAAGATATGCGCGCGCCAAAGATTATGCGGGACATTAGATCGCGCCCCAAACCATCAGTGCCTAATAAATGCCTGGCTGACGGCGGCATCAACAGATTCCCCTGGTCTATAACTGACGGATCATAGGGACAAACTAATGGCGCTGCAATAGCCAACAAGGCAAATATCCCGATAATAGCCATCCCGATTTTTAAACGGTTACTTTTCATTTTGAATAACGTATCCTTGGATCAACATAGGCATAAGCGATATCCGCGACTAAATTACCCAGCATGGTCAGAATTGAAACCAAAACCACCTCAGCCATGATCAGATTCAGGTCCCGCATCATGGCTGCCTCATAAAAAAGCCGACCGATACCAGGGATAGCAAAAAGCGATTCGAAAATTACGCTTCCACCCAACAACCCGGGTATTGATAAACCGACTATAGTCACGATTGGTAAAACCGCATTGCGCAAGGCATGCTTATAGATGATCTCATTCTCAGTCAGGCCTTTGGCGCGCGCGGTATAAATGTAGGGTTGACTCATGGCTTCGATCATATTCGAGCGCATATAGCGCGAGACTCCGGCAAATCCACCTAGGCTTGAAACTAAAACCGGCAGGAACATATGCCTTGCCAGATCCCAGAGCTTCTGCGGCCATGAAAAATATTCAAAATCAAGCGAAGTCATGCCGGATATAGGAAACCAACCAAGCTGAATACAGAATAACTGCATCAATAACAAAGCCAGCCAAAAAGTAGGTGCGGCAAATAATAAAAACATAAACACCGTAGATGCACTGTCAAAAAATGAGCCTTCTTTAAGAGCGCTTTTTACACCCCAGGGTATGGCTATAGCCAGAATAAATATTAAAGAAAGGATATTTATCGTAAGTGTGACCGGAAGGCGCTCCAATACCTTCTCCATCACCGGCCTGCCATCGCCATAGGAACGGCCAAAATTAAACTTGGCAATATTACTTATCCAGTTTACGTATTGCACTTGAATTGGCTTATCCAGGCCCTCCAGCTTTTCCAAGCGCCTTATTTCTTCAAGGGAGATCTTCGGATTAAGCGCCTGCTGCAGTATCACCGGCTTTCCGGGGGCAAGCTTGATTACAAAAAAACTGATCAAAGTAATCCCCAGCAGCATCGGCACAATTCCCAACAATCTCTTTAAGATATAATTGATCATTGCGTCAGACGGTTATACCTTTGCTCATCCTTTGGCACCCACCAATCAATAAAATTATAACCGATGCCTATAGGCGCCGGCTTTATACCCTTAAAGCGGCTATGCAAAATAGAGATACTCTCCGGGACAAAAATAAACATATACGGCTGATCATCATAAAGTATCTCATGGATCCTTTGGTAACAGGCTTTGCGCTTTTCAATGTCAAAATTTCTGCGGCCTTCAGTAAGCAGCTTATCCACCTCTTCATTTTTATATCCGATAAAATTAAACTGCCCCTCGCCTGTCTTGGAAGAATGGAATATATCGTAATTATCCGGCTCCATGGGCAGAGCCCAACCCAAAAGCACTGCCTCAAACTTTCGCTTATCAATATGCTCGGTCAGAAATACACTCCACTCAATGACCTTGATCTTCACCCTTATCCCCACGTCTTTAAGCCTGCGCTGAATAATCTGAGCCACCTTAAGCCGCTCTTCATTACCCTGATTAGTAATAATAGTAAATTCAAATGCAACGCCATTTTTATCCAACCAGCCGTCGTTATTAGTATCTGTCCAACCGGCTTCTTTTAATAATTCTTTTGCCTTCTGGGGATCAAATGGCGCAGGCTTAACTAAATCATTATACGCCCAGCTATCCGGTAGATACGGCCCCGTGGCCACTTTACCCAAGCCCAAAAGCACCATGCTGATTATCTCATTTTTATCCACAGCGGAATTTATTGCCTTGCGCACGCGCTTATCCGCAAATCTCTTATCGCGCAAATTATATCCTAAATAAGTATAGGCAAAACTTGGCAGGCGGAATTTCTGGTAATATTTCTTGAAGAATGGCGTATCAGTCTGACGGATATATTGTAAAGGCGAAAGGCCCGCCGAATCCACTCCCTGGGTCTGCAATTCAAGGAAGATCGTAGACTCATCCGGGATCACCCGAAAGATATAGCGGTCAATGTAAGGCCGGTGCTCAAAATAATCGTGATTTGAAGTTAGCTCAATCTTCTCCTGCGTCTTCCAAGACTTGAACTTATAAGGACCAGTTCCGATAGGGTGCCGCGAATACTTACTTGTGTTTAGATCTTCTTTCTCGAGTAAATGTTTAGGGATGATAGACATGCTCCAGCTGCTTAACCCTGGAGCAAACGGCTCTTTATAGGTTACCTTAACCGTATAATCATCCAGAACCTCCAGGGATTTGACCCGCTCAAAATCTCCCCCGTAAGGAGTCTTGACCTTGGGGTCAATAAGCTTTTGATAAGTGAATTCCACATCGCGGGCAGTAAATGGCGCGCCATCATGCCAACGTACATTTTTACGCAAGTGAAAGATGATGACCAATCCATCTTCTTTAACATCCCAACTCTCAGCCAAGTCCCCTACGACCTTCACGTCCTTATCGTATTTAACTAAACCGCTAAAGACCATACCAGAAACGCCGCTTGAGGCAGTATCTGAGGCAAGCAGCGGCAGAAGATTACGCGCATCACCTATGGAAGCACTGACGATCGCATCGCCATAATCCTGAGCAAAACAAACGCAAGTTAATAAAAATAAAAAGGCTACCAATAAAATTGGTAGCCTTCTATAACTCTTTAACGTCCTAATACTATGACACTCTATTTTACTGTGCCTTTGGCGCATCCTGTGTAGGCTGCGTTACCGGTGAAGTTACCGGTATAGATGATGTTGTTGCCGGGATCTGCGGTGCTGCTGCCGACGTTGCTGCTGGAGCCTGAGTCTTGGTCTTGCCCATAAGAGATTTGCTCTGCCTGACAGAAACCACAGCCAGTAACAAGCAAGTGATGAAAAACGCGACAGATAGCACTGTCGTAGCGCGAGTAAGAAAAGCGTTAGTCTTAGTGCCGAACATCGACTCTACACCGGCAAAACTCTCGACTAACCCAGCGCCCCTACCTCTTTGGATCAACACCAGGCCGATCAGTGCGATACAAACAATCACATGGATAACAATCAAAAAAATCGTCATTTTAATACCTCGCTTGCTTTCTTTACGATGTCGGCAAAAGACGCAACCGTCAGGCTTGCGCCTCCCACCAACGCGCCGTCAACATCCGGCTGCTTCATAAGTTCAATTATATTATCCGGCTTTACACTTCCGCCGTATTGGATCCTGACACTATCCGCTACTTCCTTATTATACAGCTTAACCAGCAGATCGCGAATGTATTTATGCGTTTCCTGCGCCTGCTCCGGAGTAGCCGTCTTTCCTGTTCCAATTGCCCAAACCGGCTCATAGGCGATTACAATCTTAAGCAAATCTTCTGCGCTTATATCCTTAAGGCCACCAGCAACGTGAGCCTCTAAAATCTTAAAAGTCTCGCCCTTCTCTCTTTCCGCAAGCATCTCTCCGACACACATGATAGGGGTCAGGCCATGAGTTAATACGGCTTTAATCTTTTTATTCACGGTTTCATTAGTCTCACCGAAGAACTGCCTGCGCTCAGAGCGGCCGATGATCACATACTGACATCCGGCATCCTTGATCATCTTGGGAGAAACTTCTCCCGTAAAGGCGCCCTCATCCTGCCAGTAGCAATTCTGCGCGCCTAAACCGATACCTGACTCATTTAATACCTCAGAAATTTCACTAAGCGCCGTAAAAGGCGGGCAAAGAACCACATCAATAGTTTCTTTATCTACCTTAAACAGCTCCCTCTTTAAACCATTAGCCAATTCAATCCCCTCGTTAATGGTCTTATACATTTTCCAGTTTCCCGCTATTATCGTCTTGCGCATAATTTATTTATTTGATAAAGCAGCTACTCCGGGAAGCACTTTTCCTTCTAGAAATTCCAGGGAAGCCCCTCCGCCAGTAGATACATGTGTCATCTTATCTTCCAGTTTAAATTTCGCTACTGCCGCTGCGGTATCTCCGCCTCCGATAATAGTCGTAGCTTTCAAAGTAGAAATAAACTTGGCGATCTCCTGCGTACCCTTACTGAACGCATCCATCTCGAATATGCCTACAGGGCCGTTCCAGACAATTGTCTTTGCCGCGCTTAGTTTGTCTTCAAACAGCTTGATCGTCTTTGGCCCGATATCAACAGCAATTTTTCCTTCGGGGATCATTTCGCCTACAATTTCTGTCTTAGCATTGGGGTCGACTGTATCCACGACTACATGGTCAACAGGCAGTACTATTTCTTTATTTAAAGAAACTGCCTTATCCAGAAGGCCCTTTGCTAGGTCAATCTTATCTTTTTCAAGTTTAGAGTTTCCGATCTGTTTACCCTGCGCCTTCAAGAACGTATAAGCCATGCCTCCGCCAATGATTATCGCATCGCACTTAGGAAGCAGGTTATCAATCAAACCTATTTTATCCGATACCTTGGCCCCGCCTAAAATAATCATAAATGGACGAGTAGGATTCTCAACCGCGCTGCCCAGATACTGGATCTCTTTCTCAAGCAGGAATCCAGAAACTGACTTAAGATAATGGGTTACACCCTCAGTTGAGGCATGAGCGCGGTGGGCTGTGCCAAAAGCGTCATTCACAAAAACTTCGGCTAAAGATGCCAGCTGCTTAGCGAAATTAGAGTCATTCGCCTCTTCTTCAACATGGAATCTTAAATTCTCTAAAAGTATCACCTTTTCCTTGGCGCTATCAATCTCTTTCTTGACATTTTCGCCAACGCACTCGTTGATGAACTTAACATCCTGGCCCAAAAGCTCTTTGAGCCTTGCTGCCACCGGTTTAAGGCTGTATTTCTCAACCACCTTGCCATCTGGCCTGCCCAAATGGCTCATCAAAATCAACTTCTTGGCACCTGCCTGCAGAATATACTTTATGGTCGGCAACGTTGCCCGAATACGCGTATCGTCAGTTATCGCAAAACTAGCATCCTGCGGCACATTAAAATCCGCCCTCATCAGCACCACTTTATCCTTTAAATCAATATCTTTTACGGTCATTTTAGCCATATCCAACAACCCTCCAATTAGAAAAATTTGAGTCTTTAATATATATTAAATCACCCGCCTTGTCAAAGGGTAATTTAGCTTAGAATCGACCAGCTGGCGGGAGGCTTGGCTTGGTTTTGAGCAGGGCATGGAAGCCCCGAGCGGGCACGGATCCCTACCACCAAAGACAATTGATTGACATAATTTAGGTGGCGGGTGACTTGGCCTAGTCCGAGCACGGCCAAAAGCCGCGCGCAGGACAGGCCAAGGCAGGCCCCGCCACTATAGCTACTTCCTATCTCATAAAGAGACTATACGTTTCTTGGCTTTCTTTGCACTAGCATAAACCTTCCCCTTAGAAGCAGCCAACCGCTCAATCTTTGCCCATTCCCCAGGCTTATAAAGACTTTCCACCACAACTTTGCAAGGCAATAGCACTACTCCTGCCTTACTCACTCCGAAGGCCAAAGAAGCTCCTGTAGTAACATGCAGGAGTTTCCTTATGCGATTCGGTATTGTAATCTGCCCCTTAGAAGTCATCTTTGCAGTCTCAAGTATTGTCATAGCAATTACTCCTTTCTTCCTTACTTTACTACTTAAGCACTTCCTTACATCCTTACTCTCATAATAAGTCTACATGATTTTATACAATCTGTCAAGAATATTTTACCCAAATAGCTGGCGGGAGGTTTGGCTTTGTCTGTCGGTTAGTGGGTGGCGAGGCATGTTTTGAGCAGGGCCTCTGAAGCCCCGAGCGGGCACGGTTGCCCATCATTTACCATTCAAGGCAGAGCGAGGGGCTGGAAATGAGCGCAGGTGCGGCACGCTGGGCCACACCAAGCATCCCTGCGAAAAACAAGCCAAACCCACCCGCCATGAGCCCCGCGAGAAACAGAACAAAGCACCCACTACTTCTTATTCACAATAAACACAATTAAACTACTCAACTTAAGCAAAACTATCACCATACAAGTATTAAATAAGCCCAATACCGGCAGCAACACAATTCCGCCTAATATCCCCGCTACCCACCCGCCGATCAAATCCGCCCCATACAATGCTCCCGCAGCTTCCCCTGCCCCTATCCTTTCTTTCATATAAATCTTCCCGGCTAACGGAAACTGCGCACCTAGCAGCAATCCCGGAACCAGAAATATCCACAAATATGCTCCTGTAGCGCTAATTATCCAGGGCAGAATCAAGGAGAACGCAATTATCACTACCTCGCTTATGGCAAATGCCCGCCCGTCATTCTTGAAGCTATCCATCCAGCGCGTCATCAGCACACTTCCCAAAGCAGCCCCAGCCATAAATATGCTGATCAACAACCCTATCTTATAATACAGATATCCGTAAAACACTTGAAAGCTGAATATCAAAAGCATATTTGCCAACATCCCAAAGAAACCAGTAGTGGCGATAGAATAAACTACGCTTAAGCGCGGCTGATTGAATCTCCTGATAATCAATAAAATGGCCGTTGTCAAAGTCAATACTAATACGGCTATCCCAGCTAAGTTAAGCTTCTTCGCCGCAGCAAAAACCCGGCTGCCAAAAGGAGAGAATTGCTTGGTCCATAAGGCTAGAGTTTCTAAAACCGCAATAGGCCGCATATCCCGGTTTACTTCTTTAGTCGCACCAACCGAAGCCTGCTGAAACCACTCTACCCAGTGCTTGTCTAACCTATAATCCAAATATCCCGGCACAAGTATCCCGGGGTCGAGCTTACGCTCATTTAACCTTTGAGTGATTAAAACAGGGGTAACATCCATTATGCCTTCTGTGTCTGAGGCGAGCATTATATTATAATCACCGGGGATAATGCGCACATAGCTGTAAACTGCTTTAAGGCCGTTTATCACCGAAGCGTTTACGTCTTTTAACTCCTGGCTCAAGTAACTCAATGAACCCGGCAGATAAATCGCCAACACTCCACCCGGATTAAGCCGCTTTTTGCTTAACGCGAAAAACTCCTGGCTAAAGAGGCGATTTACTGACAGATCCTGCGGCTTTGACAATCCAATCAAGATGACATCATACTTATTAGGCGTAGTCCTGACAAAAAACCTGCCATCGACATTATAAACACTGACCCTCTTATCCGTCAGCTCGCGCTCAGTTAAAGGCGTCGGATATTTCCTGACCATATTAATAAGTAATGGATCTAGCTCGGCATAATCAACATTCTCTACCGGCTGACGCAAAACCTCATTCAGCAGACCACCCGCTCCGCCGCCCACCACTAAAATGCTCTTTGGCTCTTTGTGGAATAATAGCGGCAAATTGCCAAATTCCTGAACAAAAGTCATGTCAGGATAAGGCGTGGTAATCGTGGGAATCCCGTTATAAAAAAAGGTGTATTGCTCCGCTTTCTTAGCTACCGCAACATTCCCGTAAACCGAGTTACGACTTTCAATAATTCCCGGAGCCTTCCACTGAGAAAAACCCACAAAAGGTATCAATAAATAAGTAAAGATAACCCCGCCGGCAATAGTCCCCGCGGTTTCCCAAGCATAAACCTTACCCAATGACTGTCTTAACTTACAAGCAACGCTGAATAGCGCGCCATGAAAAAAGCTAACCGGAAAATTAACCAGAAAAGTTACGATAAAGATAGTATCAAGACCTACAGACTGTCCAAAGGGGATTCCCAGGTAGCTCCTAAAAGTGCGGGCAAAATATACACAGACAGGCAAGAAAATACAAAATAAAACTATTAAGATTACAAAAATAACGTACCTATGCCTGGCGCGCTCAATCACTTTCCCAGCCGCAAAAACGCCTATGGCCTCAGCAAGGATCCAGTTGGCAAGGATTATCCCTACAGTCAGTTCATTGCCGGCAAAACCGACCAATAGCTCGCGCAAAAGCAACACCTGCGCAATAATGCCGCTTAAACCGATAATTAAAATAACAATTATAAACATGTATTTGAATTGGTGTGTAAAAAGAGGATACTTATGCGGATTCTACGAACTGGCTATTTCTTTGCTTTTATCCCTGATAAGACCAACAGCTACTCCGAATAAGAGCCAAAACATTACCGCATCCTGAAGGCCTAAAATAAAAGTTGTAGAACTTAAAGCGAGGACAAGGCTCGCGATAATAGAACCAAACAGGCCAGAAAGAATAACCCATTTAAAATTATCAAAATTTCTATCTAACAATTTAAAAAAGAGATTTAAAAAAGTGGAAAAAGCAAATATAAACGCGAAAAAACCCATCAGCCCCATCTCGGCGAGAATCTCAATGTAAGTATTGTGTGCATGCACAAGAGTGGTGGGACTATCCCAGGTTATTCTATACTTTTGATCGTACATCAACTTTTCAAACATTCCTAAGCCTGTTCCCACAATCGGTGAACTCTTAAACATCTGTATACCTCTGTCCCACAATTCAACCCTGATTGAAGTACTTGTATCAGCAAAAGTCATCGCCCTGTTTTTGACTTTAGCCGGCATTAAAAATCCGGCTATCAACAATACTATTAGTATTATTATAAGCGACCTTTTGCCTTTTAAGCAGGAAACTAAAATAAATGATATAACGCAAGCAAGCCACGTTGCCCTAGAGAAGACGAAAATTAGAGGTATTAACAGCAAGGCAAATACGATTGTTGCAACAAGTCTTAAATATTTACTCTTACTGAAAATCGTTATTGAAAAAAGCAGCGGCATATATATAACTAAATAGTTAGTTATATTAATACTCTGATTAAAACAAGTGAACAATCTGGGTTCATTTAAAAATATTTTATCCCACACGCAGCCGGTTCCGATTATCAAGCTACTTAAGATTATTGAGCCAATCAACAAAATTAACGCTCGGCTATTTTTCGCTAACGAACATCCCATAAAAAATGTTACAAGATAGAACAAATAGCGGTTGAATATTAACTTTTGGCTGTAGAACGGATCAAGGCTGAAAAAACAAGAAATAATCACCGCGATAAAGAAAATAAGCATTGGTTTGTAAGATCTTGCCCAGAGATCCGCAAATTTGAACTTAAGAATATTCCTAAATGAAAAAATACCGGCGCATAAATACAGGCTAAGAGAAAAAATCAGGATGACCTTGGAGGCTTTCTTTAGAAACGGGCAGATGATAACAAACGCGCAAAGACTTAATAAAAAAACCCGATTATAAATTTCATGGAATTTGGAGATTATGTCTGTTTTGGCTGGCATTTTATATAAAAATTAGCCTTCTTTAATTGCGAAGGCTATTTCTTTCATCTTCTTAATTACTTTTTCTCTGCTCATTGTGTTGACGTATTGCTCAAGCTCCCTTATCTCTTTTCCTAAAACAACCAGATCAAAATTATCTGCCTGGCTGATATAGATCTTCTCGTATTTGGTGACCCTGTCTTTCTCTTTATCCAGCAGTAATTCTTCCCGGATTTTTTCTCCCGGCCTAAGGCCCGTATACTCAACAAATATATCCTTGCCCAGCTCCAAGCCGGATAGCGCCACTAAATCTTTGGCTAGATCGGCTATCTTCAGTTGCTCTCCCATATCAAGAATAAATAACTCTCCGCCCTTTCCAATCGCGCCTGCCTGAAGGACTAAAAGCACCGCTTCGTCTATGCTCATAAAGTATCTGGTCGCTTCCGGATGGGTTATAGTTAACGGCCCGCCGCTCTCGATCTGCCTCTTAAACAGGGGGACAACACTTCCGTCTGAACCAAGCACATTGCCAAAACGCACGCCCATAAATTTCGTCTTGCTCCGCTTTGCCTTAGCCTGCAACAATATTTCCGCTATCCTCTTGCTTAAACCCATGATGTTTACGGGGTTGACAGCCTTATCGGTTGAGATCAAGACAAACCTCTCGACATTATAATGATGCGAAGCGTAGATGATGCTTCTGCTTCCGAAAACATTGTTTTTTACTGCCGCCACCGGATTTTCTTCCATCAAAGGCACGTGTTTATACGCTGCGGCGTGAAATACAACATGGGGCTTGCACTTAGAGAAAGTACTCTTTAAAAGGCCGATATCATTGATGTCCCCGATGACAGACTTTATATTTAAATCCTTGTATTTTGACTTAAGCTCAATAATTAAAAAATAGAGATTATTTTCATTGTGGTCTACTAAAATTATTTGGGCGGGGGAAAACCTCGCTACGTGTCGGCATAATCCCGACCCGATCGAACCAGCGGCTCCCGTGATCAAGACTCTTTTATCTTTTAAATACTTGCTGATCTCCTCCTCATCAATATTCACCGTCTCCCTACCTAAAAGATCCTCTGGCCGCACATCCCTCGGCTTTACCTCTAACTCTCCGCTTAATATTTTGGCCATACCTGGGATGATCTTAAGCCTGACATTGGGAATCTCGCAATGCGAAATCAAATCCCTGATGACTTCGCCTTTCGCGGAAGGGATAGCCAAAACAATCTCTCCTATTCCATAAGTTTCAACGGCTTTAGCAATTACTTCTTTACCCCCCAAGATCCTGACGCCTTGTATAGACTCATTGTGCTTTACTCTATCGTCATCTATAAAACCGACTATTTCCCCCATCGCCGGGTTATTTCTGTATTCTTTTAGCAACAATACTCCGGCTTCTCCGGCGCCTACTACAAGGACCCTGGTCCGATCCTTTGTCGGAAGCACCTTACGGTATCTCTCCCTAACAATACGCGTTAAAAAACGGATCCCGCCGACTAAAAATGTGCAGAGAATAAAATCATTTAAGAAAATAAACCTGGGTATTTTATATAAATCGTATGTAACAACATTGCAAAGAACAAAGCCTATTGTGGCAATTGCATTTGCTTTCATTATCTGCCAAAGGTCGCCAATGCTTGCGTATCTCCAGAGGCCGCGGAATAACCCAAAATAATAAAAAACCGAAAGCTTAACGATGATCAAAAAAGGTAACGTTCTAAGAAAGACCTTGGAATATTCATCAGGAAGGACAAAATCAAAACGCAGCATAAAAACCGCGTAATAGGATAAAGATACCAAGGCCAAGTGCGTGGCTATTATTAAGGCCCTGCGGTATTTTAATATAAATAGCTTATAAGCTGTTTTCATGACTTAACAATAAGTGAAATTCGGCTTTTTGAAATAGCTTGCTTATTATATATCGCTGACAATAAATAATCAACCAGTAAAATATCGCAACCCACGCCTTTAATGGCTTATTCCTTCTTTCTTTATGACCTTACATACCGTAATCAACAAGATCTTGAAATCTAAGAGCAGGCTTCTATTTTTCAAATAGTATTCATCAAACGCGACTTTGGCCGGGATAGACAGGTTATCCCTTCCGTTGATCTGGGCCCAGCCGGTGACTCCCGGAATAAACATATGCACATTCTTTTTCGTCCTTGATTCTATCAGATCGTACTGATTAAAAAGCGCTGGCCGTGGGCCAACAAAACTCATTTCTCCCCTTAGAATATTAAAAAGCTGTGGAATTTCATCAATACTGTATCTACGCAAAAATGCTCCGATTGGAGTTAAATAAATTTCAGGATCTTTCATTAAGTGAGTGGCCACTTGCGGAGTATTTAATCTCATAGTTCTGAATTTAGACATTCTAAAAATGGCGTTATTTGCACCAACACGATCTGTCCAGAATATAATCGGCCCTCTCGAAGACAATTTAATTACTATGACAACAATCGAGATGGGAACAATCAAAACCACCAACAGGACCGAAGAAAGAATCAAATCAAACAACCTTTTCACGCTTTGTATCCCTTATAGAAACGAACGTTATTGGATGAATAAGACATAATTCAATAATATCGCAAAGATTCCCAGTATAAATAAAACTTCGCTTATTGGATACCGAGCCAAGGGGCAAAGGGATGCCCTTGTCTACCAATCGGATTAACTGCAAAAAATTGCCTTTGACCCCCGGGCCATATACTAGCGGCAGACGTAAGATTATCTCCTGCATATCAGAATTACGGCAAATGGAAATTACTTTTTCCTCAGCTTCAAGCTTAGAGATTGCATAATAATCTTTAGGTTTAGAATGACTTTCTTCCGTAAAGACACCACTATCACCATTTACTTTAACTGTGCTGATAAAAATAAACCGCTTTACCCCCGACTCTACTGCCTGTTCTGCCAATCGCTTAGTACCCAAAACATTGATCCGATGATATACAGAAGCCGGATCACTCTCTTGTTCATCCATTACATGGGCCCGGCCGGCTAAATGAATAACCCAATCCACATCTTGAAGAGCCTTAATCCAATCAGTTGACTCATTTATATCTCCAACTTGAATATATTCATCGGCACTATAGACTTCACGCACATTATTACGCACAGCCCCTCTGACAATGTAGCCTTTTTCTTTTAAGAAAACATATAGGTTACGACCAATAAATCCGTTTGCACCTGTTATTAAAATATGTGGTTTAATAATTGCGGTCATTACCGTTTGAATTGAAAAACATGGTTTTACTTATACCAAACCGTCCGGTTGACATAATCCGTATAACTCATAATAATCCTAACAACCTTCTTGGAAACATTATCCACATCATAATCCGGAATAACCTTAAATTGCCGATTAACCTTTGAATGCTGGGCAGATACTGTCTTAATCGCATTGATAATACCACTAGCCTCTAAACCACACATGATCAAAGTCCCCTCATCCATTCCTTCCGGGCGTTCGTGCGCTTGACGGATAGTTACCGCAGGAAAATTAAGTATAGAGGACTCTTCTGTAATGCTGCCACTATCAGAGATTACGCACGCGGCATTCATCTGCAATTTTACATAATCAAAAAAACTCAGTGGCTTGAGGAAAGATATCCTTAGATCAAAATTCCTACGGTTTAGGCTTTCCAGTTTCTTTCTAGTTCGAGGATGAGTGGAAACAATAATTTTTTTCTTAAATTCCCGGGCCACCTTATTTAACGCATCTAACAAATCTTTAAAATTTTGTTCGCAATCAACATTCTCCTCACGATGCGCACTTAACACAAAATAATCCTCTTTTTCCAGTTTTAATTGCTTCAAAACCGGTGATTTTAAGATAAACGGCATATAAAAATTAAGTATCTCTTTCATTGGTGAACCGATCTTTATGATTGTTTCTGGCTTAATCCCTTCGGCAATCAAATATCTGCGAGCATGCTCAGTAAGAGTCATGTTGATATCACTTAAATGATCAACGATTTTTCTGTTTAACTCCTCCGGAACCCGCTGATCAAAACAGCGATTTCCAGCTTCCATATGAAAAATAGGAATTTTCCGCCTTTTAGCAGCAATTACTGATAAACAACTGTTTGTATCCCCATAAAGAAGAATAGCATCCGGCCGCTCCTTTTCCATTATCTTGTCGGATTTCGCAATAATATTTCCAATGGTTTCCGCAAGTGTCTTACCCGCCGCGTTCAAAAAATAATTGGGTTTTCTAATTCCCATTTCCTTAAAGAAAATTTCATTGAGTTCATAATCGTAATTCTGTCCGCTATGCACAAGTACATGATGAAGCTGCTTATTTAATTCATAAATCACGCGACTAAGCTTTATGATTTCTGGGCGCGTTCCTACTATGGTCATAACTTTTATAGTCATGGTTTTATCCTTTCTCAGCGAAGCAATTCTTTTTCTTGCGTTAAATCTATATCCTCAACCAATAATTTATGTTTTTTTAGCAGCTTTACAGTACTAACAAAATCAAGCGGGGAATCTTCTGAACTAAGTTCTTTTGTTAAGGCATTAGGTTCTCTTTTGCGTAGATTTCTTAATTCTGGAAGCATCGGCAAAATCGCATAGTAATTTCCGCGCCTTACGCAATGCTTCGCATCCTCTTCTGAAACCAGGATTTCATGCATTTTCTCTGCAGGCCTGATGCCGGTAATTTTTATACTAATTTTTCTTTTCCCAATCAACGCTTTTGCAATATTGCTCATAGTCGCGGAAGGGACAATAGGCACATATGTTTCGCCGCGATTGGCGTGTCGAAGCGCCGTAAATAGGGTATCGACGGCTTGGTTAAGGCTCAATAAAAACCGCGTCATCTCCGGAACTGTAACAGTTACCGGTCCCCCATTTATAATTTGCTCATGAAACAACGGAATAACCGAACCGCGAGAAGCTAAAACATTTCCATAACGTACGCAAATAAAACGTGTTTTTGGATTTAAAATATTCGCCGTAATAACAATCCTCTCTTGTATAGACTTAGTCATCCCCATGACATTAACCGGCTTACACGCTTTATCTGTGCTAACGGTAATAACCGTATCTACAGGATAATCGTTCTCTTCAATTGCGCGCACAATATTAGATGCGCCGGTACAGTTAGTTAAGACTGCTTGCGAAGGAAAATACTCACATGTCGGCACCTGTTTTAAGGCCGCGGCGTTAACTACAATATCCGCTTTCTTTATGGCAGAACAGACGTCAGCATAATCACGCACATCTCCTATACGAAACTCCAGAAGATTCATAAAATTTTTATAGATGACCTCATCAGTCGCAACAAGTTTATGCAGGTAAGACATCCGCATATTATGTTGTTTCCCTTCATCACGAGACATGACTATAATTTTTTTGGGCGTCCCCAATTCTCCGCTCAACACCCTTTTAACAAAAACCTTTCCTAAAGATCCCGTTCCTCCAATCACTAAAATTATTTTCCTATGAAAAATCATATTGCCTCCTTTTCAATCTCTTCAGCCAACTCTCTAATCATAGTATCCCATAACGGAGGAATATAACCCGCTTCAATACGAAATTTTGACGAATCCAAGCTGCGATCACATTTAAATTGATCATCCGGAATTATTTCAACATTTAAGTCAAACTTTTTCTTAATTGACATCAGCAGATCAAATTTACTAATCGACCCGCTTGAAACATGGTATAGCCCCTTAATACTCTTATGATTTAAAATAATATCTTTTAGTATTGCGCTTAATGTGCCCGTGGTAAATCCTGAAAATATTGCTTTTGTGTAACCTTTAATAGTTTTGCCTCTCTGACTAAAAAACCATTCTAAAAGTCCGTGTATAGTATTTAATTCTCTTCCAATAATGGAAGTCCGCAAGGTTAAAACATTGCCCTCGGTTACCTCTCCTAGCAATTTCGTCCGACCATATAAATCTAAAGGATCAGGATTATCATCTTCAGTATAACCGCCTTTCTTACCAGAAAAAACACAATCCGTACTAATATGAATCAGCCGTGAATTAATTTTACTGCATAATAATGCTAACTTATGCGGAAAAAGAGAGTTTATCTCTATGCTCTTTACTGCATCGTGGGCTTCGCTTATCTGTTTCACAATGCCTATACAGTTTAAGATCACATCAGGTCTAAACTCTCCGATTTCTTCCTCTAAATTAGGGAAATCAAGAACATTTACATTACAGATAGTTTTACTTTTATCAAAGATTCCGAATTCCTCTACCTCGGAGAAACTGCCCCTTATCGTTACATAAACATCAAAGCTGTCTTTTAAAACCTGCCAGGCTTTATGCCCTAGCATGCCTTTCCCGCCTAAGATTAAGACACGCACTCTGCTTCTCTCCTTTTTAGATCATTCATGATTCTGTCTAATTGATTTAATAGCATCTTTTGCTCGAAGTTTTTTTCAAAATACTGCTTGGCGTTTGATCCCATAGCCTGACGTTCTTTTTCCCCCGTATGATACATCTTCAACACCAGTTTTGCAAGAGCATCCGGATCTTCTGATCGGCAAGAAAAACCTGACCTAGATTCTTCGATTATCCTCGCCCCTTCACCCTCTAGAGCAGCTATAACAGGCCTAGCGCATGCTAAATAAGGCTGGAGCTTCGAAGGAATGGTAAGCTTAAATATTTCGCTCTTGCACAAGGTGACAAGCAAGGCATTAGCCAGCGAAAAATAAGCTGGCATTCTTTCCGGAGACTGCCTCTTAAAGAGCAAGAAAGTGCGATCCAAATTGCGCGTTTTCACCGCCTCTTCAACCCAGCTTCGCATCCTGCCTTCACCAATAATAACCCAATATATATCATGATAGTCCTTAAGTATTTCCGCCGCAGAAATAATGGTCTTAAAGTCCTGCGCCGCACCGATATTACCCGCAAACATGACTATAAAACCTCGCGGCATAGCCCTGTATTCTTCCGCGTCATCATCCAGTTTTACGGGCTGGTAAAATTCCTCAGCGCTATTTGGAAAATAAATAATGCGGCTAACCCCAACCCCGAAACTTTGAACAGAGGGAATGAAGGCTCTTGATTGCACCAATATTAAATCGCACTGGTGGTAAATAAAACGCGTTAGTTGTTTGGTAAGCTTCAGAAACAGTGGAAATTTGACCGCACCGGTGGCTGACAGGCTTTCCGGCCAGATATCCTGCACCCAAAATAAGATCTTTGCAGATTTAATGCTCTTTAAAACAATCGCAGGCAAGCCAACAGTAATTGGCGAAGGCTCATAAACAAATATTAAATCATATTTGCCTTTGCAAACAAAGCTATTGTACCGCCTTTTCCCCGGGGCACAAGCGGTACGCGTATAATATGTGCACCCTTATAGTTCTGGCGTAAATTTCTGAATAATCCGTATCCCCCGAAAAAGCTCCCGCACGGATAATTAGGAATGCCGGTTAAAACTGCAACCTCATGCCCTTTTTCAATCAATCCGGAAGTTAAATTATTAATAGGAAAGTTTTCCGGCCAGAAATATTGAGTAACTATGAGGATTTTCATTTTATTAAACAATAATTCTCTTTAATTAGCGCGTATTTCTCTGCCCTGCTTGGATAATTTATAAGGACTGCTCTGTATACACCCTTGAATACAAATAGGCTTCCAGCCGCAGCACCTATGGCTCCATATTTACTAATCAAATAACCTATATCGTTAAGCGACCCTGCGCCACCAAGCACTGTTAACGGTATGCTAATCGAATTCCGAATTCTCTCGACCAAATCAAGATCATACCCCTTCATAAGACCGTCATTATCAATTGAATTTATTACTATTTCGCCTGCCCCAAGCATCTCCATTTGCAAAGCTGACTCTAATGCACACTTGCCTGTATTCTTACGCCCGCCATGAGTCCACACCTCATACTTGTCATCTAAAAACCGCTTTTTTACGTCTAACACCACCACCACACTCTGATTTCCTACACACTTAGCTGTTTCCCTGACAAGGCTAGGATTCACAATTGCGGCAGAGCTTATTGCTATTTTTTCCACGCCTAACTGAATAATCTTTTTAACCTGTTCACTTGTCGTTACTCCGCCCCCATAACATAGGGGCATCCGACACTCTTCCGCTAAATGGCCGATCAATTTATAATCAGGTTCTCTCTTTTCAAGAGCAGCGTCGATGTCAAGCACAATAAGCTCATCAACTTCCTTTTCGTTAAATATTCTAACAGCATTAATAGGGTCACCAATGTACTTAGGATTATTAAAATTTACGGTCTTAACCAGACCCTTACCTTTGATCAGCAAGCAAGGAATTATTCGTGGATATAGCATCTTTATAGTTTTGCGAAGTTTTTAAGGAGCTGGACACCCCATTGATGACTTTTTTCCGGATGGAACTGAACACCAAAAATATTTCCTGAATTCACTACACACGTAAACTCTCCACCATAATCAGTTACAGCAATGACATCTTCGCTTTTATGACATTGAAAATAATAGGAGTGCAAAAAATAAAATCGAGCCTCCTGATCAATTCCCTCTAACAAACTATCTAATTTTAATCGCTTAAAATTATTCCAACCCATGTGTGGTAAGCATACGGAGCGATCTAAAAATGCTGAATTAAATCTTTTCACTTCGCCATCTATCCATCCGAGGCCGGGCAAATTTCCTTCCTCGCTAAAGCTGGCAAACATCTGCATCCCCACACAAATACCCAAGATTGGCATATGATTATGCAGAACGATTTCATCAAGAGACTTACGCATGCCTGATTTTTCAAGCTTCTCCATCGCATGATCAAAAGAACCGACTCCTGGCAAAATTAGCTTTTTAACCTTATTTAAATCCCCAGATCCGGATACAATAAGAAAAGGGATTCCTAACTTGCTGTAAATATTAGCAAAAGCTTTAATATTACCTAAGCCATAGTTGACTATGCCGATCATCGGATAACTCTTTTTTCCACGCCTAACAATTGTAATACTCGTGTCCCTAAATTTATTAATCCAATATTGTTTTTGTAGTCTCGGTAAGTTTTGTTCTCTCCCTTAAATAATTCTCTTAGCTCAGGTACTGTTAAATCAAGCTTTTTCGCAACATATTCAAATTCCTGCGAAATTGTTTGTTCGTCTAGCTCTAACTTAGCTATACGCTTATGCGCTTCTTCACGAGTCATCTGTTTGGTCAAAACCAAACTTGACAAGTAAGTTCTACGTTTGTCATATCCGAACTTCGCAGGAAGCCAATACCCTTCATAGAACCTTGTAAAACGGGATTCGTGATGCTTGCTTTCATATCTCTGCCAACCAAAACGATCAACCAACTCTTTTATAGCTTGCTCTTTTATATACGGCAGGTAATCTAGGGGCTTCACCACCCTTATACCTTTAATATACCTGTAATATAGTTTATACTTAAAAATGTCCGCAGTAGGAAATGTCTTTAAGGGCCGCTGCCCAAATCGACGGTGGATATCTCTGACATGACGCATATCCGTTAAATAGTAAGTCCATTCTAATGGTCCCCGTACGCATTCAGTCGAATAGTTTGCCCCTGTTACAATGTATTTATAATTATGCTTCGCCGCAAAGTTATAAAGTGCGGAAAATATAGCGAGATCCTGTGGTAAGTCCTGATACGGCAGCTGAGATTTAAGCATTGCGACTTGCAGATCTTTCATCTCAAGCCAATCAACGACCTCTGTATGTAAATCAAGCTTGAGTCCATCTATTATCCTATTAACATTATTTACGCTCACATCCGTATTCCATCCCGTATCAACATGAAACATCAGGGGCCTTAAACCAAATTTTTCCTTAGCAAGATACGCTACGTATGAACTGTCCACCCCTCCGCTTATGCCCATTAAACAATCATGGTCGCGGTCTCTTCCATCCTTCTTTATCTTATCAATTATAGGGGCAAGCATCTTTTCTCCCTGCTCATTTGGGTGCCAATTAGGCAGGATGCTTGCATAGTAATTACGGCAGTAGTCGCACCAGCCCCGCTCATCAAAGGTAATATCAGGATCTGTCGTGTCCATTATACAATTAGAACATATTTGATACTTTGCTTGACTCATGTTTACACCTCCAGACCTAGATTTAAATACCATTAACCAAAAAATGATTCTCTAAAAATATTCTCAACGCAACAATCGCATTTTAAAAAGTTGGCGGTTCGACTCCAATATGGCAGGGTCTGATAGACGTTCTACAATTTTAGCCTTAACTTTAGCCCGCTTTCTCAATCGCTCATCATCGCTCAATAAGGCCAACCTCTCAATTATTTCCACAAAAGAATCCATCTGCGCTAAATCTACATCCCAACCTAGCCCATCAGCCTGTAGATTGCGCCAAGGTGTTTCGGTGCTAATTATCACCGGAGTTCCTGAAATTAAACACTCAGCAATTACATGACCATAGGCTTCACCGCCAGTTGGAAATAAAAATACATCATAATGTCCAAAGACACTTACTACTTTATCTGCATTTACTATACCCAGATAGTTCACTGTCACATTCGTTGGCAATTGGCTAATTAACTTTTGACATTCTTTCCAATAAACCGTAGTTTCTGCGGGACCATAAATATCAAAAACCACCCTTGCATTAACTTTACTTAAAACCCTCAAAGCATAGTCCAAATTTTTCTCACGCGAGATTCGGGACAAAAACACAAGTTTTAAACCTTCGTCATAAGGTGATGGCTTGAAAGTTGCATCAGGAAATGCATCTGGAATATTTTTGATAGGAAAATCACCTGTGATATGGATCGCATCGGATTTTATTTTCATAACCTTAACAATATCCAACTTTTCGAACTCACTAGATGCACGCCAAGTAATCATATTATAAAGCCCAAAAAACCTAGCCGCTTGAATAAAGACAAACTTTTTTGGGTATTTTTGCTTTAATGAAGCCCACGCAAACTCACCCCACGGCGCGACAATCACAGGCTTAAAGGTTACCCTATGAAACCTTCTGTTCAGTAACACCTTTATCGTCAAGGGATCAAAAAAGCTATTTAGGTACAACACATCATGCGGCGTACTTAATATCAAATTTAATATATCTTTTACCGTGCTTGACTGAGGTGACAAATAATAAACAAAGGCATTGCCAACCCGTTGCCATTGATTAAGCTCTATATCAGCATAAGGCTTATTGTCCCCAACATCCCGATCCCTCGTCACTATCCTAAACTCAAACTCATCACACAAATGATCAATAGTATTGACGACGACGCGTAAAATACCGCCTGCTTTATAGCCTGGAAGATAACTGCCGATAAAAGTGAGGATAACAGGCTTACCGCTCAACAGAACCTCCACCATTTACTGGATTACGTGATATATTAACACTTAATATTTTCATGATTAAACAGACCGGATGTTGATGCAACCCGCATGATTGCTCCTTTTAGCCCAAGTTTAAAAGTGAAACCGGTTTTTAAAAGTTTTTCGGCTGAATAACGTACATCACCCATATTGCCTCCTCCCCGTATAATTTTTCGCAAAAGGTAAGGCACAAAGAGAGGCAGATGCGGAACCGGACGCAAATTATGGACTGATTTTCCCTCTCGGTAAGCCTTATAAAGCTCCCATAATCCAGAAAGAGTATTTAATGGCTCATTGTCACACGAAACAATATAACGCTGCGGAGCCTCCAGGGGATAAGAAATAAAATATACAGCGGCATGTGCCACATCTTCAGCATGCACGATATGCGCGCATTCACCGCCTTTTACAAAAACTTTACATAAGTCTATGAATGAACTCCGTTTCGGAAGTGCTAGGATACCCGGCTTTCTTTCATCAATAACATCGGTTGGCCTCAAGATGACCACTTTACAGCCTTTAATACCGCGCGCAACCAACTGCTCGGCAGCCCATTTACTTTTTTCATAAACATTTTGCGGGTCACATGGGGTCGACTCATCAGCCAATTTTAAATCCGTATTCCCAATGACTCCTACACTACTTAAATAACAAAAATATTTTATGCCGCAAAGTTCTGCATATTTCAATATCCTTTCGGTCCCGGTGACATTTACTGCCCACATTCTTGATTCATCTTTTAATTCCGCGGCACAATGGAAAAGCATCTGAGAATCATGCATAAAATTCTTTAATACAGCATCGTCATTAATATCACCGTTAAAAACCTCAACGCCCGAAGTAACAGGATAGGCCTTCCGAGTTAAAACCCTGACCTTGTAGCCCTGAGATAACAGAATAGCCGTAATTTTACTTCCGATATTGCCGGAAGAGCCGGTAACGCATGCGATCAATTTATTCAATATTTCCCCTTTTTTTAAAATCATAAATAGTAGAAAAAACAATGGCAACCGTAATAAAATAAAACGGGCTCATTAAGATTCCATACGTTAAATTTGAAATAAAAAGCGCTAGCCATGCCTGCGAAATACGTAAAATATAAACCGATTAGAAAATATTTTTAGCTATCACGTTGATTATTTGAAGCTCGCGTAGCATCAAAAGTATTAATCCAATAAACCCTAGAAAAGTAAGCCAATATCCCAGCGCAAAGGAAGATACCGTATAACCGCGCCCTTGCTCATCTTTACCCGGAATCCGAATACCTATTCCTAATAATGGATGTGCCTTTACATCAGCAAGGTTTGAATTAAATAGTTCGATTCTACCACCGTACGGATTTTTTACGGCATCCCGAACACCTATCGCATATCGCAAACTAATATTATCCGCATAATACTTAGCTACAAAATAACGCCCAAAAATTGCAATAAAAACAGATACAGTAAATAATAAAAACATGGTTAAATGAAAGGATCTTCTATTTTTGCTTGTTTTTAACCAGAATAACTCTCCGAGCAAGCCAACCATAACGATACAAAGATATGCGGTATTAGAAAAAGTGGCTATGCATCCGATAAAGCATGCAAACTTAGCGATTTTCCATAACTTTTGTTTTGTTTGCAAAAAAATAATCTCCGCAAAAAAAGCTGATGCTAACAAAAATCCGGCCGCATTTGCAGGTTCCATCCAAAATCCATAAAGCTGAAAAAATGATAATTTCATATGATTAAAATATACCATCCCCAACCCCTGCCCAAGTAGACCAAACGGCCCACGATATTTACCGCCTGAAAAGGTAGGGTTGCGAAAACTCTCAACTGGCCCGTAAAAAGATGCTACAGTTAAGATAATATATTGGACTACTGTAAAAATAGCAATACCAATGAAAAACTTCATTATTGTTTCTTTAGCATATTCATTTTTAAACATGTATAAACAAATAAAATAGCAAAAGAAAAATAAAGGAACGTATTTTGACCACTGGACAAAACATTCATTTAATTCCGGAGAAAAAAGGCTTGAGATTAGTCCCCAAATCATAAATAAAAGAAAAAATAGAACATAAGGTCTAAAGACAATTTAGTAACCGGGTTAATAGGAAACGTGCCAAACGCTACTCATTAAAGCAAAAATAGGAAATCTAAAAATAGCAAATAATATAGAGATACCTAAGATTTTTTACCATACTATATTTACTAACCTTAAATTTTTTGCACTATACTATTTGAGCCGGACATTTTCAAGTACAGCGTACCAAACAATCCCCACCCATTCTTGCAAAAAAATGGTGCTTGCTCCCAGAGAATCCGGATTAGGAATAAAATCCTGCCAACCTACTGAATAGCTTGATAACGGAACAGGATGGATTAATATTGCGGAAAAATATCGGCTAAACTCACGCCGTGCTCTCCGCATATGCGAATTGGATGTCACCAAACCAATCTGAGTCTTAGATGTAATCCCGGGTAGCTCTAGAGCCTTGATTGGATGCTCTCGGGTATTTACCGAACTGCCCTCTAACACCAAATGAGATTTAGGAACACCATGACACATGGCTGTTTCAGCCATCAATTGTACCAAGCGATCATTAGGTCGGTTTTTAATCTCCCCTAAAGCGCCGGAAAAAACCAATTTAGCTTGCGGATATTCTCGCCACCACGCAATGGCGGCTAAAACACGACGGCTACTTTCCTCAACCAGCACATCCTGATCTAAGGAGGCCCCCGGCAAATAGCCACCGCCTAATACAAAAATGTAAGTTGGCGCATTCCCCTCTTGGTTATTTACCGCATGCGAAAGGGATCGCTCGAGGCTGCGCGAGACCGATGGAGTGGATAATGCGCCTAAACCAACTAGAGATATCATTAGTAACATCCAGATCAACTTGCGGGCGCCAGCCATCCTAGTCCAGTAGCGATAGCGTAAAGTAACCAAACAACTCAGTTGCAGTAAAAGAAACCACAGCAATGGGTCAACCAGTTGTTTCAAAAGAATCTGCCTTTCGTTAGTTCAATTGTATAGCAAAGATCTAATTTTTGAGTCTCTTAATTGCCTTGCTAAATCTCATCTTTGTTAATTAACTTACTATTCTGTAGAATATAATTTCAATATTTTTAGTAAACAAATAATTATTTTTCATTTTTTGTCTTAAATAATCTACCTTGCTAGATTAACACCCTTATCCATAAGATATACTAGTGCCAAAATAAGCTGCCTTCAACAGTATAACCCCTATTCCATAAAATCGCTGCGACCCCCCGAAAACCTGTAGGCGCTCATCACATCGGCTGAAACCTGAAACCGTCCGGAAAAACACCACTATTACCTTATCCTCTCACCTACAACTGCTGAACCCGGAATTTGTAAACATATAAGGTACCCAAATTCATTGATCACTCATCCCTGATCTGGCACAGATAGTTGTTATGCAGATCTCTCGTCAAAAGAAAAGCACAACGCAGTTACGAACGCTCGAAAGCTTTAATCCCGTCACGAATTGTCCTGAATACCTTTCTCCGCTTCAAGGTATATAGGAAATCCATCATCCCGCAGAGCTGGAATTTGACAATGCTAAGTGGCCAATCCGCCTCAATTTCCGTCCTTCCCAATAAAAAGGGGTTCGTCTTATGGGTGATTAACATGGGAATGGTCGTAAACGATAAAGCATAACCCACTTTCGCAATCCAATAGCTCGCGGTGGAATTGTATGTTTCCGTTTCACCACCAACCCATGCGAATACGTGTATCCGCTGTTTCAATGATTCTTCAAGCAGTCTTTTGCTTTCCGACATCTCCATCTGCATCTGCTCCGGAGGAACCGATTGGTAAAATCTGCAATGGGAATGTGTGTGCGAGCCCAGCATATGTCCTCTCTTCGCCAGATCGGCTATTTCATTCCAAGTCATTGCGAGCCTGCCATTCCCCTTATAATCGCCTGGGATCATAATCCTATGCTCATCCGCATACGCTTTTTGATCAACCGGGGATTGATTGATAAAATCGGACGGTACAAAAAACAATCCGCGCACCCCATAATCCTCAAGAATGGGAGCCGCGACACGATAATTGTCCAAAAGCCCGTCATCAAAGGAAATGATGATGCCGGGCATGGTTTTTTGCCATTGCCCGTGTACTAGTAAATTATTCAAATCATCCATTGAAACGGGCGAATAATGCTTCATATACAGATCCATTTGACGTCTGAAATTCGAAACATCCAATGATGTCACCGAGTGGTAACCAACCGCTTTGATATGCGCTCTTCCGTACTGAAATCTCCCGATATTGAACAACAACCCTTCAATACCCGAATATCTCAGTACCGCGGCAAGCGCCACTTTCTTACTTGAAATATGAGGATTCATCTCCCACAACCAATCCATTCTTTTTTCAATTTTTTTACTCCGTGTCAATATCCGTTCCGGATATTTCCCATTTGCAATTTTCAAGAATATCCGTTATCCCGGCATGGGAAAATGTGGCGAAATGGATTCTCGACGGTACCCTGACAAATCCATTTTCCGCGAATAAACGATAATACCGATGATCATTCGAAACGTATGTTGAAAGAATGTCCAGTTTTAGATCATCATAAATTTTTCTCAGTAATACCTTGAAAGTTTTCCGAGGTTGATTGCCGGTTGAGAGGACGACTTCAATGATCTTCGCCTCACGCAACCCTGCGCGCATGCCCATATTGACAATCGCAAACCCCCCGGAAACGAGGACGGGGAAATAGGTGAAACCCGGCCTCCTGAAGAATCTCCATCGGATTAATTCAACATCGCGAGCTCCATACAGGGAATTTCCTGCATGATGGCCATCAGACAGTATGTCGGCTATTCCCGGCATGTATTTTGTTTCGAATTCGCTCGCCTTGTTCTCCAAGTATATCGGCTTATAAGAACTAAGGGAGCTTCTTTGTCTGGCCAGCGTCCAGCCGAGTTTAAAATACTTCCGAGGTTTCAACAACATCGAAATTCCCCCGATGTTTTTAAAACCCACCTTTAAAAATCCGCGAATGCTGTTGAAATTGGGAAACCCATATGTATAATTTCCACCTCTATTTCCACCAGTCTCGAGGCAGATTCGGAACAGGCCGCTAAAAATGCCCATTCTGCGGTATTCCGATCTGGTTGATGCGTCCACCGCCTCATAACAGAGGCGGCGCTTGCCATTGTACCAGAAGTAACGCGGGCTGATTCCTATCAATGATATCACAAGGTTTTTCTTCGTGTCTATCGCGTATGAAAATATGGTATGACCTGCGGGATTATCAATATGCTTCCAGTAAAATGAGTTATCATCCTTTGCTTGAGAATCCCCCAATCCAAGGGATAATGTTTCTATCATCTGTTTGACCGGTCCCCTGTCCTTTGGATCCCATGTCGTCATTACTATATCAGGGTTTGAAGGTAATGGTATCAATTCACTTCTCCTTATTAATTCTTTCTCATGTATACATCGTCAGAATATTTCAATCCTACCCAACAAACGTTTCAGCAATATTTTGATAAAAAAAATCAAGCCTTTGCTCTTTAGGCGCACTTTAGCTATCTCCCGCAACCCCCACAACAATAAAGAATCTTCTACCTTGATAAAATTGTATACACCAAACATATTTGTAGTAAATGGCGTATACTCATTAACATGTTTCTCATACAATGAAAAAAGCGCGCGCTCATGCTTAGCGGTATTGCTTATCCTCGGATGCAAGCCTTGATTGTAGCTTACAAGGTATTCTTTAACATTATACGCCCGGTGAATACTATTTATCTGCATGACTGAAAGCCACATATCCCAATCCTGTCCGACTTCCCGGGTTTCATCAAAACGGCATCTTTTTATAGCAGAGGCCTGCGCCAAGACAAAACTGCATGACCCAAGGTAATTATGATACAACATATCTTCATAATTTACAATTTTCAACTGCTGAACGCGCTGTTTAGTTCGCCCTGAGCATAAAATGAAGCTGCAGCCAACCAGAGGATATTTCATGGCTTCTTTTAGCTGCACCTCTATTTTCTTAGGCATCCAAAGGTCATCGTCATCCAAGAAAGCAATAAAATCTCCTTTAGCTTCAGAAAGTCCAAGATTGCGGGAATAGCACGCTCCATGGGACTTTTCATTCTTGATATACTTTACTTCCCCTCCCAAGCGTAAAACACCTTCGCACGCTCCGCGCTCGTCTGAATCATCAACCAGAATAATCTCGATGTTGCGATAAGACTGCCCAAGCACGCTTTTAACCGCACGAATGACCAATTCAGACCTATCCTTTGTAGTGATGACACAGCTGACCAGATAATTAGGAACTGACATTTTGCCACCTTATCTCATAAATATATGTTTTAGCCAAACTAAGTTCCCTATGAAAAACAACGACGATAGCCGATGAACCCGCACCGTATTCAGATGAAACCCATCCATCATCAATGTTAGTATTGCTGCCACGAATTAAATTACATTTATACTCTAAAAGATCCGCAACTTTGAGTCTGATCGGTGCGGTTTGAGCATGATAAATACCAATCACCCCGTCTTCCTCTTTAATCTCCAGACCAGGACTGATCTGAAAACGGCTTTCTAAAATATTATTGCCGACACTTTTCAGGTCGTCCGCAATGACCATCTTATCAGAATATACGCTGAATTTCCTAGACCATTCCACCGGTACAGGTAATCTCTTAAATCCTTCGGACATGATTTCAAGACTTAAATATTCATCCGATCTTAAAACACTGAAACGCGTATCTACAGGATGATACGCATTGAACAAATTTAATTTATGATTCTCGCAAAACGGACCCAAAGAATCAAGCAAAACCGAATTATGGGCTTTAGCGCTTTTGGCAAATGCGTGTTTTGTATCATAAGAAAATTGTCCCGGATCCGCGAATATCTGAATGCCCTTATAAAACAAGACAAAACTACCCAAATCATAATGGCCATGGTTCAAATAAGCCGCATTTTCCCTGGCTATATGCCAGAAAATCACCACATTGCTCGAATCAAAGCGAACAAAGTCGCCTTTATTTTCAGGAGCTCCGCTCTGCTTTTTTAGGGAACCACCCATCTCCGTCCAATTCAACCATTTCTTAAGTTCTTCCCATCCTGCCTTTGCGTCCGGAGATAGCCATTCGGGTGAAAAATCCGGTGAGATATCCCCGAACATCGGCATGCGCCAGCATTTTTTCCTGTCATAAACAGAAAAGAAATCGCAGCAATCCCTCATCAGCCGGGCCCACTTTTCCATAAAACCGGAAAAAGGTGTGTCTTTTACAAAGCAGGAAAGATAATAAACCTGCTCAAAACGTTGGCACAATAAATACTGGTAATGCGATGAACCATCCCTCATCATGCCGTCAGGATAAAAAACTTTTTCCGTCCAAGCGCTAAAAAGTTCCTTACTTTTTCTTAAGGCGATATTGTGATTTAAAACAACTCCCCCTATATATAGCCCTCGGGCATCGTTTAGGATATGGTTATTTGTAAATATGCCGTTCAACTCAAGATTATTGAGAAGGTAATTTACCTGCTTAGCCATCGACTCCGCGATAATACCGCGCGCATCATCCGAAATAGCAGATAACTTTTTAGCAATAAGTAGGATAAACGGCCAATTTGCCAGCCTTTCCGCGACAGAATAGCTTTCCCACGCAGGTCCACCTTGGGGTTCTTGCATCTGACGGATCCAGTATAAGATGCTATTTAAAGCAAATTCAGCGGTTTCTGGCGAAGGATATTGCAATAATAGAGAAAGGGTCCATCCGAAACGATTTAAAGCGAAAATATCCTCTCTGTCGGCATACGGATAAAACCAATCTATCTTAGCTCCCATCCTAATATTCTGCGTAGCTAATTTTATTTCAAGAGGATCCGGAAGAGTCCCGCCATATGGCTGAAAATGAATATCCGGAAGCTCCTCCAGTAATAAGGCTGACTTTTCACTTCTCCCAATCAGGTTAGCAATTTTCATTCTAATAATGAAAACCCATCGCATGCATACTTTAGAGATCCTCACTGAAAAATAAGCAACTGTAAACTTTAAACTTTTATAAAGAAATAAAAACAGCTCAAACGGATGCCTTAACAGGAAAATGCGTAGATTTCTCTCTTCTGAATTAGCGTAAACACTCATGCAAAATCTTCCAAAGTTTTTCCCTGCGGACACCCGGATGAACTTATAATTATCCGGTACCACAACTCTAAACAGGCGATCTTCCAAAGGTCCCACGGGGAGATGCTTTTAAAAGAAATATTTTCCAGCCTAAGCAGTTGCGACTTATTTAGTAAGCCATTCTCCACGATCCGCCGCAAATTAATCCTGGTTTTCTCATCGATCCAATCTTCAAGCGGAGCGCCAAACCCTTCCTTCTTGCGGTATAACAGCTCATAAGGCAAATAAGGTTCCAGCATTTTCTTGAAAATATACTTTGCTTCTCCGTTCTTTATCTTCCATGAAGCGGGTAAATGCGCGGCGACCTCTACAAAACGATGGTCCAATAACGGCACTCTGCCCTCAAGAGATACAGCCATCGCGATCTTATCTAAAAGGAAAAGAACATTTGACTGCAAGTAACCGTCTATATCCTGCGCCAAAACCCTGTTAATACGTCCCCCGAAGGCCTTGCCTGGCTGATACGCCATATCGCGTAATGACCTATCGACATAGCCGGGGAATATCTTTTTCCAATGATCTAAATTATATGATTTACCTAAAAGTTTCCTGATGGTTCCGCCTGCCCCCGACCTATCAACCGCGGACAATATAGATCTTCTGGACAAGAAACTATTCCGATGATGGGGGTATCCAGCAAAAAGTTCGTCTCCGCCACTTCCGTTCAGGCAAACCACAGCCTCTTTCCTTGCCATTTCCGAAATGATATAAGTCGGGATGCTCGCCAAGTCGCCGAAAGGCTCCTCTAAATGCCAGATCAATTTCGGTATCAAACGGGAAAAATCATTCCTGCTGACCGCGACTTCGGAATGAATTGTCCCGTATCTTTGCGCGACGGCCGCAGCGTATCGGCGTTCATCGATTTTTTTAGTCGCTTCTGGGAAATGAACGTGGAATGTCCGCAAAGGCATGGACGATGCCATCGCGGCAAATACCGCTACCGCGCTTGAATCTATTCCGCCGCTTAAGAAAACGCAGATAGGCACATCCGCCCTGATCTGGAGTCTATTAGCGTCTTTCAAAAGAAAGGTCAACCGTTCAATTGCCTCTGCCTCTGAACGCGGCAAAGGCTCAACCGGAAGATCTCCTAATCTCCAATATGAATCTTCTGTCACGGTATTAGAATCATCGATACACAAATAATGCCCCGGTTCCAACTTCCGTATCTTTTTAAACGGGGAAAGGGGAACCGGAATATACATTTGGTCCAGAAAACAACCTAACCCTTCCCAGTCAATCTCTTTCGAGACTAGATTAGTCGATAACAGCGATCTGAGCTCTGAAGCAAACAGAAAACAATTCCCAAGCGCCGAATAATAAAGCGGCTTAATCCCCAATCGGTCACGCGCGATATATAAATGTTTCTTCTTTGCATCAAATAACGCCAGGCCAAACATCCCGTTCAACCGCTTAAGGCAATTGATCCCGTATTCTTCATACAAGTGCACGATACATTCGACATCGCTATTCGTGTAGAATCTGTGGCCTTTTTGCTTAAGCTCAATTGTCAATTCCTGATAATTATAGATCTCCCCGTTACAGACTACCCGGATGCTTTTATCCTCATTAGTGATCGGCTGATCTCCGGTAACCAGATCAATAACGCTCAGACGGCGTATACCAAGCCCAAATCCCCCTTCGGTATAAAACCCTTCGGAATCGGGACCGCGGTGGAGCTGCTGATCCGCCATTATGCGCAAAAGCCTTGCGCCATTATCATTTATATTGCAATATCCGAAAATCCCGCACATATGAGTATTTGTTTTTTAATGCTTATCTGATACTTTTTTAGAAGCAATGATATTCCACGCAAATCCGATAGTTTCACCCAATTTCATCTCAATTTTAGTTTCTGCATAGTAAGGAGAGCCATAAATCAAAATACCGCTTTTCCACGCCTTGCATTTAAAAATACGAACTAAAATTTGACTAATTCGACTAAGAATTGGTATTTCTGAAACAGAAAACGAATTTTTTCTTAATGATTCAATTTTGAAATCTTTAAGCAAGAGCATCAACTCTCTTTTCGAATATATCCTCGTAATTGGGTTTTTTGTAGAACCGAATTTTGGTTTACCTTCAGTTAAAATACCTATTCTTTCTGGTTCGGGATATCGGAAAATCATTCCGGAAAAAATACTGTGAGGTAATAAATTCAACCAAAACGTTGCTGAATGCCTTGAATAAAGCATAAGAACAGCTTTACCTCCTGGCTTAAGAACTCTTAAGACTTCCTTTATGCATCTTTCTGTATTCTCCGAATGATGCAATACTCCATTCGAATAAACAAAATCAAAAGAATCATTTATAAAAGGCAAATTTTCCGCATCTGCTTGGAGCGATAAGCCTGCGCCTTCTTTAATGAGAGCCAATTTCTTCGCGGTAGATATTACTCGTTCTTTTGTAATATCAACAGCAGTTACATTAGCACCGTATTGCTTAAATAAAGCGGAATGCGCGCCTCCGCCGCTGCCGATCTCCAATATTTGTTTATCCCTGATTTCCTTCAACGGCATTTCAATTACCGCTAAATGCTTACGATATTTAAACATTAACTCCAGATCAACAAGATAATAATTTAACGACTCGGTTGATAATTCAGAATCAATATTTGTATACCATTGCTTGCATAAATCTCCCCAAAATCGCTGAATTTTTACTTTTGTTTGTGATATGTCCTCCGGCAATAAGGAAACAGAATTATTTCCTAAAATCTCATATCGATGGGCGCAATTCGAGCAAACTACATATCCTAGGTCTTCCAAAACTTTCAAACATGAATTTTTGCATACAGGACATCTTAGAGATTGAAACATTGCAAGCTTTTCCTTTTCGATCATGAATGCCCTTCTATCGCCAAATACTTACAATATAATTGTAATCCTGTTTTGTTCAAATGCCAATTGTACGAATACATACCATTACTGCCCACCCTTAATTTTACTTTTCTCATCAAGGTTTAACAAATAAAGCACCTTTCCATCTGGAAGTTCATTCAAAAATATACCAACCTTTTTTAGAAATGCTTCTTGCTTGTCCGTTCTTTCTAAATACAAATTTAAAGTATCACGAACAACTTCCGCTTTTTCATAATCAGACATTTTGATTAATAAGTTGACCTTATTTTGGTAAAACGTAACAGTGTCCATTTTTTCACTAGGATTAAATACATAATACTGCACACCCTTATTTCGAATAATTGATTCCTCCTTACTCCAGTCAATTGAAGTCTCATGCGAAGGATAACCAACAATATCCGGACGCAAATAATAATTAGTATGTATATCATGGTTGGCGACTACGGCATTCTCCTTCAAGGTTTCGTTAAGGCATTTTTCAAGCGGAAGCCACACCTCTTTTTGTTCAAAAAATGGAGATAACCGCAAGTAATTGTCTTTTATAGATTTAACTTCTAAGAAAGTGTTTAACGTTGCCACAAATATAACGCCCACCCAGACCCACTTCAATGCGCTTGCCTTCCAATGATTATACATAGCCGAAAAAGAAATCGCATATATTATACCGGCAAAAAAAGCAAACTTATACCACAACAATAGCTTCCCAGGTAGCTCCACACTAAAATAGGCAATTAAAGAAACTATGAATAAGAGGTTTATATCTGTAAATCGAGGGTTATTTCTTTTAAATAGACAATAATAAACTGAACAAGGGAACCCTATAAGAATAAGCGGAGTAAGTCCGAATGCATTAAAGGTAGGCTCAAAAGGGATAAATATAGAAGTATAATATAAGAACTTCGACCAAAAATAACTAATATCTGTTACTGAAATAAATCTATCTAATATATTCAATTTAGTTAAAGCCCAAAGTCGAACTAAGAAATCGACTTTACTAAAATATGGATAGATTGGATTGGAAAATTCTTTAAAACTATAAATAAGCCAGGGTGAATAAATAATAAAAGCGATTATAAAAAATAAACATGATGCGCGAATTCGATGAAATAACTTTAAATCATTCCCAATAAGAATAACGCTACTAAGCGCGATAATCATAGGAATACCGAAATACTTAGTACTCAACATCAGCCCAGATAATAACCCACCCAAAAGTAAAAAACGAATCGAGTTAGTTTTACGGTAAGCAAAAAGGCAATAAAGTGACATCATCATAAATACGGCCAAAGCAGGATAATCACCGACATCAACTGAATAATTAAACATTGCGCGAAATCCAAGAAAAACCGCGACTGACATGAAGGCGCTTAAACGTGAGAAATAATCTCTAGCAAAAACATATATCGAAGCAATCAACATCACCAGCGTAAACCAATGAAGTAAATTTGCAGCGCGGTCATCGGAAAGAATCTTACCGCCAAGATAAAGCATGTGGAGCATGGTCGGATTATAATTTGCAACGTGGTCGTATCCTGAGGGGAGAGTATAAATATGCGCAAAATGTCTTTGCCGAATACATTCCTTGGCGTGTTGATAATGATGGCTAATTACGTCTGAACCACGCGTAAAATTAATCGCACTGTAAAACCATACTATAAATAAAACTATTACTAAAACTACAATAATGATTTCTCTTATTTTTACATCTTTAAAAAACGAAAACTTCGGTATAGTTTCTTTAGAATAATAGGCAAAATATCTATATATAGAAAACGTCCCTAAGAAAAAAAAGAATGCCCAAAAATACTTTTCTTGATAGAAATCACCTGCCAATCCTGCTATAAAAATAGATTGACCGATAAGACCTAATCCCACTGAAAAAGAAATTAACATTTTCGCAAGTTTCGAAATCAGGTGATTATTTCTTTTTAAAACAAAGGAGGTGATCCAATCGCCTATTCCCCAAGCGGATAATGTTATCAATAGAAAAACAGTAACTGCCTTCAGCAATATTAAAAACATCATATTTTTTTTGATTTATTTTTCACTATCATTTTTTACCGCTATGGACTTTGTTCTGACTTTTATTAATAACCTAGCAAGATTTCCAGGTCGCATTATATCCATAATTACTACCATAAAATATACAACTAAAATCAAAACAGAATAAAATATATAAACCTTGCAAATTATTTTTTTAAAATAAATTTTACTGAATTTTCCCATTTTTAACATAATTTGCACTTTCAACTATCCCCGGTCGCCTTCTCTCTTAATAGATTTAGGAATATGCTTAATACCATCCAAACCATACCTACTGCTTCTCACAAACAGTTATTCGATGCACAAACCAATTCACTTCTTTATTAATTTTAAATCCGTTTCTATTAATTAGCTCCTTGTAAGATTTAAACCAATGTTTGAAGAAATGCTGCAAAATCGAGTCTTCTTCAATAAAAGATTCTAATCTTACCTTAAAAAAACCGAAATAAAAAATCTTATACCTAGACATCCAATGCAAAAACCTAATAATTAAAGTGGGAGCTGGTTCGCGAAAAAGCAATATGCCACCTTTCTTTAAAACTATATTACAAGCGGACAAGAAATTTTCCCATTCTTGAATGCTGGTCATGTGATGCATCAAGCAAGAAACAATCACTACATCAAGGCTGGAGGGTCCCCAATGCTTCGCAATATC
>JAPLLR010000072.1 GCA_026387455.1 Candidatus Omnitrophota bacterium
GGGGATATTTGTTAGAAGGCCCGGCATATCTTTTATATATAGAAGGGTCTGAAGCAGGTTGAAAGAAAGAATCGGTATATTTAAACGAAGGGCATGGTTTTGCAGTAGTAGGATTGCTTATGGAATTGACTCCGGTTGTTCTGGAGTATAGAAAGACCGTTAACGGACTTCAGACAACCATATGGGTTAAGTTAAACGATCTTTTTGCGAAAGCAGGGCGCGAGCGACTGGTAGATACCGCAGCAAAGATCAGGAATTGGGTTCATCGTTCGGGTAATCCCATGAATAAGCATCTGTGTAATGGCATGGCTTTGATGGTCAGTCTGGGCATAAAAGATGCCGAACCTGTGTGGAGCAATGAGCTATTCCAGACTTGGGTTGAAGTGGGGGATATGAAAAACGGGTGGTTGATTGATGCTTATCCTGAAGGAGTACCGGGTGAAATAGAAGATGCGATAAAGCCATGGATTACAAGAGGTGTTGTGGTTATGCCCCTTGCTGAGGCAAGGAAAATTTATGGCGCTGGAGAGCGATATGACCCGAATACTTTTACCTGGCGCGATGCCGCTTTGATATTACTAGAGGGTAGTTCTAAGGAAGACAGCTTGGATTTTGTTATGGCTGCCAGAGGGTTGTCCCGTAATAGGGCTAAAGAAATTATGCGCCGGGCATTAGCTGAGAAGCTTGCCGTGGTATTTATTGTTGGGTTGGCAGCGGCGCTATTTAGTCATTGCTTTGTTCCACTCGGGGTTTGCGGTTTGCTGGGCATGTGCGCACAAGATAATAAGTTTCAGATCATTGAAAGTGCGTCCTATGTCGTTCCTTCTTACATGACGTTTAAGGTTTTTGACCGCAAAATGGATTTTGAGCAGGACATAAGAAATGACCGTATTTTGCGCGCGCTTAGCGCGAATGAGGATATTACTTATGGGCTTCATAAGGCATACCTGGGATGTTTGTATAATTCATTTGATGCGATTATCGACAGCATGGAAGAGAATAAAGGTGGGAAGCTTAATGGAGAGATATCTTCGCAGTTAAGTTTTGACCGTGATTGCATAGTTATAAATGTGCAGGATAACGGAAAGACTATAGAGTTCGCAAGTGATGGCACCCCGAAACTAAGAGACCACAATCCCATCAAGCAATTCGGTGGTAGAGGCAAGGGGAATCTTCTGGCCAGGGAATTTCTCAGTAAGTATGGCGGGTCTATTGGGCATTATCCTCTTAAGGTGGGAACAAGAACGCAAATTAGATCTCCTAGGAAAATTTTGCCACCTTCGCTAGCATCCTTAGCTATTAGTAGCTTTGGTGTCATTATGCTTGCTATTATTCTAGCACCAATTCTTATGGCTGGTTTTGTCTATGTGTTATCTTCACTTCCATCGGTTCCCTCTTTAGCGGTTATCGGTATGGCTCTGTCTATCCAGCGTCGAGGTGCGCAGGATTTATTTTTCGCAGAGCAACCTTTAAAACGTCAATCTAAACGCGACAATGATTCGGATTCTTATGCGGGTGAGGCGGATGAGGAAGACTGCCGCCGTATGTGCAGGGAAAAAACAAGAGAAATACTAAAATGTAATCTGGAAAATAATCACCAGCGTATCATCGATATTGTTATTCCATATCTGGAGAATATGTGCCGTGATAAAGATCATCATGTATGTAAGGAAGCAGAGGTTGTGCTTACGTCTATCCGCCAGCGACTCGCTAAGAAGGCGCCGGATAAACAAAATGAAAAATCTACTTCTTATGATGCTTTAAAACGCAAGCGCTTAATAGATATCGCGTCAAAGATCAAGAAATGGGTCAAGCAAAACGGCATGGATAAATGCCTTTGCGGCGGCACGGCATTTATGGTCAGTCTGGGTATCGAGGATACGCATCTTTACTGGAGCGATGAAATAGAACAGACTTGGGCCGAGTCAGGGTATGGCAAGGATGTCTGGATCATTGACGCATATCCTGAAGGTCTTCCCGAATATCTGCAGGATAAAGTAAAACCATGGCTTGAAGACGGGGTAGTGGTCATGCCGTCGTCTGAAGGTTCTGAGATTTATATTAAGCCAGTAGTATATGTCCCCTCTGGCCATGTCTGGAGAGTCGGGGTGTCTACGGTCCTCGAAGGGACATCACTGGAAGAAAAAGATGCCTTTGTTCTGCAGGCTAGAGGCATAGAAAGGGGCGCAGCCCTTGAATATCTGCGCAAGGCATTTGCCGAGAAGATGGGCACAGCAAAAGTAAAAGCAAGCTGCAATAACGAAAATGTGGGAGCGCGTGTTGTTTTATCTGAAGCTCGAGAGATGTTGCTTGAGGTAAGCTATCAGGATATGCCTTATAGCGTTACTTTGCGCCTCTTAGAAAGAGGGAGCTTAGAGGAATACGGCGGCGCAAGGCTGGTAAGGATGGAAGATGGGAGACTGGCTATCGAAGTTGAAGATTTGCTCTATGAGCAAAGCACGCCATTCCATCATGAAGTAGGCGAATTTGTCGCCTTTATTGCGGAAGGGATATCAGATTTCGACGCAGCGCACCAAAAGGCAGATAGCTTAGCCGCGCTTACCAAGATTTCCATAAATAAAGATTTAAGGCCCAGGCCTTTAACAGATGATGAAGGGGTAGTTATTGCCGCGAATAAGCCTGAACTCGGCAGCGCAGAAACTTCTCCGGTTGCATTAGGATTGCTGAAAGATGCCGAAGAGGTTCTTGGCCTTGAAGACGAGATAAGGGATTGGGAATTGTTATATGGGGACACTCTCTGGCTTTGCGTTGCTCCCCAAGAATATATCACTAAAGGCGATTTCTTATACTTTTTCGAGAGAGATGGGCGCATTATACGCAAAGAAAAAGTTCCGGCTGGGTACCGGCCAATACATAGGGTGCCTCCCGGATATTTAGCAGTAGTCCAGTCCGAATCGCTTTATCGTATTTATACGACAGGCCTATATATCTGCACAGGGATCGCTATAAAAGGAAAGCGAAACGGCAAGACTGTCTTAGGCCTTGCTCATTTGCTCCCCACCCAGATGAAACATTTTGCATCTATCTTAAAAGTGATTTCCGATCATCAGGTGACAGATATTCAAGCAATAGCTTTCGTGGATCGCAATATTCCGGAAGTGGTGAGACTGAAAGAAAGTTTCGATGAAATAAAAAGGCAGCAAGGAATTGA
>JAPLLR010000030.1 GCA_026387455.1 Candidatus Omnitrophota bacterium
CGATGCCGAAGGCAGCGAGGACCTATTCTTGTAAATATATAGTTATCTTTTTGGCGGCGTAGCTCAGCCCGATGGAGCAGTCGGCTCATACCCGATAGGTCACTGGTTTAAATCCAGTCGCCGCCATTAAATTTACCCTAACTTAGCGACTTGGTAAATTTACCCCGAAGCCTGCGTATCCCACGCAAGTTACTTCAGGGGGGAAGCGTTTAGGCAAGGGGCACACAACCCAATCCATGACCACAACCATTTTTTACTTCACAGGAACCGGTAATTGCTTAAAAGTCGCCCGCGACTTGGCCAAAGCGCTCGATGATACTAAAATTACCAGCATCTCTAAGGTGTTAAACGGCGAAATCGACTTATCTACAGACCGCATCGGCATCATCTATCCCGTATACATGTTTGGGATGCCTCTAATAGTAAGCAGGTTCATAAAGAAATTATCCTTAGCCAAAGATAAATACATTTTCGCTATTGCCACTTACGGCGGCATGCCGGGAGGCTCGCTGGGACAGACTGCCAGAGAACTTAAGGCTATCGGCCTGAAATTATCCGCCGGATTTGGCATAGCCATGCCCGGAAACTACACTCCGCTCTATGGCGCTATTGATAAAAATAAACAAAAATCTATGTTCGTAAAAGAAACCAAAAGAATAGTGGAGATAGCTTCAATAATAAGGGAAAAGAAAGATGCTAAGATAGAAGAGAACAACTTCCTGACTAACGCCATCTTCTCCGGATTAATCTACAAAGCCAGCTCACCCAAGATTCCCTATATGGACAAGGATTTCTGGTCAGATGATAAATGCAACAGCTGTGGCACCTGCGTCAAAGTATGCCCGGTGAACAATATCAAGCTGTTCGACAAAAAGCCCGCTTGGATGCATAAATGCGAGCAGTGTTTTGCCTGCCTGCAATGGTGCCCTAAGGAGGCTATTCAGTACGGCAAAAACACCGCAACTAGAACTCGCTATCATCACCCGGAAATAAAACTGCAAGATATTATTGCTGGCAAGGTTTAATAAAAATTAACTTATTTCTTGCAACTTTAGCAATTTATGGTAGCATATTCATAACTTACAACTTATAGAAAGGGGGTAGTTATGCGTATAATGGTAGCATTGCTTCTCGCAGTTTTCGCAATATCGACTTGTGCGTATGCTGCAAACGAAAGTATCGCAACAGGAATGGTGGACAAGGCCGTAAATGGCGGTATAAACGTGCTTACGGGGTGGATTGAACTGCCCATGCAGGTTTATAAAGGCTATGACAAGGGCTTAAAAGACCTAAACAGAGAAGGGCCATCAAAAGTAGTAGGTGGCATCGTTGGGTTATTCCGCGGAGTATTTCATGCCGCCGGAAGGACAATATGGGGTGCTTTTGAGTTAGCGACTTTCTGGGCTGCAAATCCTGCAGATAACCAGGGTGTCGGAGTTCCTCTGGACGCGAAGTACTCTTGGGAAACGGGAGAGCAGTATTGCATCGATAAACCCACTCTTCCTGAGGGCTGCAAGCCTATCGGAACCAAGTTTATCAATGGTATTACCGATGTCTTGCTTGGTATCGTTGAAGTTCCCGCTCAGATCACCAAGAGCGCAAACGATTCCACTAAGTATTCAAACGTTTTCGTCGGAACATTAAGAGGTTTCTGGTACTGGTTAAGTCGCGAAGTAAATGGCGTAGCGAATCTAGCGTCATTCATTCTTCCTAACCCAGCACAGACCATGGGCTATGCCTATAACAGCAAGTGGCCCTGGACCAAAACAGAAGAAAAGGTCAAATAAGTTAAGTTAATAAAGCTTCCACCAGCGGCATTGAGAGATTTTCTCAATGCCGCTTTTTTTATACGCATTATTGTGATAGAATATATTCATGAAAAACAAAAGACTCCCGGTGATTATTGCTACTGTAAAAAATACGATCAAAAAATACGGGTTGTTGCAAAAACACGAAACTATCCTAATCGGCGTTTCGGGAGGACCGGACTCTGTCTGTCTCCTACATATCCTAAATAGCCTAAAACAAGATTTAAAACTTAAGCTGCATGCCGTCCATATCGACCATACGCTACGTGCGGACTCAAACCAAGACCTGAAATACGTGCAAAATTTATGCAACCGCCTAAAGATACCGCTTAAATCCGTCCGGATCAATGTCCGAAGCTTAGCACAAAAAGGCTCATTAGAGGAAACGGCCAGAAACGTGCGTCTAGATTTCTTTTTTAAAACCGCTAAAGCTATCAATGCTAATGCAGTCGCTTTAGGCCACAATCTCGACGACCAGGCAGAAACAGTACTAATGCGCATTCTGCGCGGCAGCGGCTTGGCCGGACTTTCTGGCATTCTGCCAAAACGTAACATCCTGGGATTTCAGGTGATCAGGCCGCTGATCGAGGTCAAAAGAAAAGAAATCGAAGCATTCTTAAAAAAAAGAAGGATCAAAGCCCGCATTGACAGCACTAACAATGAGGATATTTACTTCAGAAACAGAATCAGGCATAATCTCCTGCCGTTACTGGAAAAAGAGTACAGCTCAAATATCAAAGAGCTCTTAGCCAATATGGCTGAAAGCGTAGCCCTTGACTACAATTACCTAGCTCAGGCGGCAGAAAAAATTGCCAAAAAATCAACAACCAGGTTTAGTTTAGACAAGCTAAGCTCCCTGCACCCTGCGCTTAAAAGGCTGATTTTTCGTAGTGCCATCGCTCACCTAAAAGGCGACACCCGAAGACTCACTTTCCAGCATATCCGCGAAATAGAAGACCTGCTCCTAAACCGGCCGTCAGGCTCGATCGTAAACCTGCCCCGCAACGTCTGCGCCAGAAAAAAGAAAAACTACCTCGAGTTTTACCTCAAGATTCGCTAATATTAACTTGATTTTACGGCTGTTTACCTATATAATAACGAATCTAAAAAGAAAGGTTAACCAATGGCAAATAACGCACCTAAGTCCAAGAAGAATAACGGGTTCAGGAAAATACCCCTAGGCTGGATCCTGGCATTCATAGTATTTCTTCTCTTCATAAACTCCCTAAATTTAACGCCGATAAGCGGCCTAGCTAAAGAGATTAGCTACAGCGAATTCTACAGAACGCTTAAAAACAATCCGCAAAACATCAAATCTCTGGTAAAAGTTGAGAACGAGCTTCAGGGAGAATTTAAAGATAATACAAAGTTTAAACTCACCATTCCGGAAAACGACCCTGACCTACTTAAAATGATGCGGGAAAATGTGGATAATTTCGACGTAAAACCGCTAAAGACTTTCTGGGCGGCGCTGTTTCTGAATCTTGGGCCGATAGTACTGCTAATACTTTTCTGGTGGTTCATGGCTGCGCGCGGAGAACAGCTCGGCAACAGGGTGATGGGCTTCGGAAAGGTCAAGCCGAAGATCCAAAGCGAGCGGGAAAAAGCCACCTTTAACGATGTCGCCGGAGTTGACGAAGCAAAGGAAGAACTTAAAGAGGTCATCGAATTCCTGAAAGACCCTAAGAAATTCCAAAAATTAGGCGGAAAGATACCCAAAGGAGTCCTTTTAATCGGGCCTCCGGGGTGTGGAAAGACTTTAATCGCACGCGCAGTTGCCGGAGAAGCGGAAGTGCCGTTCTTCAGCATTTCAGGCTCAGATTTTGTAGAGATGTTTGTCGGCGTGGGCGCTAGCCGTGTACGTGATTTATTCGAGCAGGGCAGGCGCGCTTCCAAAATATCGCAAAAGGGAGCGATAATCTTTATCGATGAGATCGACGCTGTAGGCCGCTTGCGTTTTTCAGGGATAGGCGGAGGCAATGATGAACGCGAGCAGACATTGAACGCGCTGCTGGTAGAAATGGATGGATTCGACACGGCTCAAGGTATCATCCTGATCGCCGCCACTAACAGGCCAGACACATTGGATCCCGCGCTGCTACGCCCGGGAAGATTCGACCGCACCATCATCGTCAACCTGCCTGATATAAAAGGACGCGAAGAGATCCTGAAAGTGCACACCCGTAAGATCAAACTTGCCCCGAACGTAGATTTGAAATCCGTAGCTAGTCAAACCCCGGGATTTTCCGGAGCGGACCTGGCTAACCTGTGCAACGAAGCGGCTCTCCTGGCTGCCCGCCACGATAAAGAATTTGTTGAAGAAATCGATTTTGATAAATCTGTAGAACGCGCGCTGATGGGTCCGGAAAAGAAAAGCCACATCATGTCCAAAAAAGAAAAAGAGATCACCGCGCTCCATGAATCAGGACACGCTCTTTTATCCTTGCTTTTACCAGAGGTGAACCCATTAAAGAAAGTTTCGATTATCCCGCGCGGCTTGGCAGGCGGCTACACTTTTACCCCACCGCTTGAAGACCGTCATTACTGGACAAGGACAGAACTGATCGCCGAAGTCACGCTCATGCTCGGCGGCAGAGCCTCCGAAGAGCTTAACTTAAGCGAAGTGACAACCGGTGCCCAGAACGACCTGGAAATGGCTACAGGCATGGCCAGGCGCATGGTCACCCAGTTCGGGATGTCCAAAATCCTCGGTCATATAACCCTGGGCAAACGAGAAGGTTTGGTATTCCTGGGCCGAGATATAGTAGAACAGCGCAATTACAGCGAGGATACCGCCCGCATAATCGATGAAGAGGTAAAGAAAATAATCGAAGAGTCCTACGCAAAAGCCAAAGAAATACTGCGGCAAAATAACGATAAACTTAAAATGCTCTCCAACGCGCTTCTGGAAAAAGAAGTCATGGATGGAGAAGCGGTCAAGCAGCTGATCGGCATCGGAAAATTAGACCTCACCTAGACATTTGTGATGCGAATACTTCACATCAACCATCCGCGGGATATTACGCGCATCATGCAGGATATCAAAGTCGACCCCTACGGGATAAGGATCATGTCCCCCAAGGCTACGACTTATCTTTTGAAATTAAACTCCATTTCCAATATCTGCGCAAACATACTCAAGCAAGAAATGCTCTCCCTGGGGGCAGATGCGGCGGTGGCCAGGGGCGCGCTTACCGGGGCGGTCAAGAAAACCGACTGCCTTCTTATGGGCAATCTTGCCCAATTTGCGGGCTTAAGCCGCAAATTAAATAAGCAACCATTCGGCCTGAATGCGATCTCGGAAAATATTACCAAAGCCATAAGAAACTACGGAGCGGACAACCTTACCCTCGGCCTTAAATCACAGAACCTGCGCCTAGGCAGGCGCACATTGATCATGGGGGTAGTAAATGCGACTCCCGACTCTTTCAGCGGCGACGGAATAACTTCAGTTTCAGAAGCAGTTGACCTCGCCCAAAAGCTTGCAAAAGACGGAGCGGATATCATCGATGTGGGCGGTGAATCCAGCCGGCCGGGAGCAAGACCCGTGCCTCTAGAGGAAGAATTAAAGCGCACTATCCCACTAATCAAAGCTCTGACAAAGAGTTTATTAATCCCTGTCTCGATAGACACCTGTAAACCTGAAGTGGCAAGACAGGCGCTTGATAACGGTGCGGCGATGATAAATGATATTTCCGGAATGCGCGAGGCGCGAATGGCGAAGATAGCCGCAAAATATAAGGCCGCTGTAGTACTCATGCACATGAAGGGAAATCCACGCACCATGCAAAACGACCCAAGCTATACTTCGCTGATGGATGAAGTGCTGCAATACCTGCAGGAAGCGATTGACCGCGCGCTGGAGGCCGGTATAGACAGAGAAAGAATCGTCATTGACCCAGGGATAGGATTCGGCAAGACCGTCCGGGATAATCTAAACATACTGAATAATCTAAACGAATTTAAGATCCTGGGTAGACCAATACTGATCGGCACTTCCAGAAAATCTTTTATCGGCAGGATCATAAATGCTGGGCCCAGGGAGTGCATCTATGCAACGGTATCCAGCAGCGTTTTAGCCGCGCATAACGGCGCTCACATAGTCAGGACCCATGATGTGAGGGAAGTTAGCCAAGCGCTAAAAATCCTTGACGCCGCTAACAGACAATGAACTACTTATTCCTTAACTCGACTTTTAGGCCCGCTATCGAGATACTGGTCCTCTGGTTCCTGATCTACCGCATCATACTTTTTCTGACTGGGACCAGGGCGGTAAAGGTGCTGATCGGTATCGCTGTTTTACTGCTGACTTTTCTCGTGGCGCAGGTCTTTGATCTTACGGTAGTGGGATGGCTGTTTACCAAGTTATTCGGCATCTCAGTCATAGCACTACTTGTGATCTTCAGCCCGGAGATCAGACAAGGCCTTTCGCAGCTTGGCCAGAGGCACATATTCGCATCCCCACTTAAAGATGAAGAGCTGGACCAGGTTTTGCACCAAATCAGCGAAGCAGCGGATAACCTGTCCAAGGAAAAACTAGGCGCTCTAATCGCCATAGAGATAAAGGACTCACTTAATGCCTATACCGAAAGCGGAGTAATTGTTGACGCGCGGGTAAGTGCTGATCTGATTCAAGCGATCTTCACTCCGAACAATCCCTTACACGACGGAGCAGTGATCATCCGTCAGGGCAGGATCCTGGCCGCAAGTTGCCTGTTTCCGCTTGCGCATAACAAAGACCTAAGCCGCATATTCGGCACGCGCCACCGGGCTGCCCTGGGCTTAAGCGAAGAGACTGACGCCGCGCTCATAATAATCTCCGAAGAACGCAGGGACATTTCACTTGTATACCGAGGCCGACTTTTCAAGGATATAAGCAAAGAAGAAATTATCACAAAGATCAAGGAGATCATAAAAACCAAGAATGCATAAACACAAAATTACCTTACTCAACCGCTTTAAACACCTATTCACAAGTCACCCCTGGGTAAAGCTGACTTCGCTCATTCTAGCTGTACTTACATGGTTATTCGTCAGAAGCGAAATGGGAAAGCTACCTTAACCATGCCAAAATTAGGCGTCAATATTGACCATGTAGCAACTTTACGCCAGGCTCGGCAAGGAATAGACCCCGAGCCGGGATATGCCGCTTTAATATGCGAAGACGCGGGGGCGGACAGCATTGTGGCACATCTACGCGAAGACCGCAGGCATATTAATGACGCGGACTTGAATCTTTTACGCAAGATCATCAACACCCGCCTGAATCTAGAGATGTCTTGCGCCGCTGAAATTGTGGGAATAGCCTGCAAAGTCAGACCTGACCAGGCCACACTTGTCCCGGAAAAACGCCGGGAACTGACCACAGAAGGCGGGCTGGATGTAGTCGCTAATTTTAAAAAAATCAAAAACACTATCGCCAAACTACAGGATCACGGAATAGAGGTCAGCCTTTTTATAGACCCTAGCAAACGGCAAATCGATGCCTCAAAAAAATCCGGCGCAAGAATTATCGAGCTGCATACCGGGCGCTATGCCGATGCCTTAGACCGTGAGCAGGAAAATAGCTATTTTAAAGAGCTCGAAGACGCTTGTATTTATGCTAAATCCTCCGAACTGGTAGTTAATGCCGGTCACGGCCTTGATTATTTTAATACTCCGAAGATCGCCGCGATCAAAGAAATCGAGGAATTGAATATTGGCTATTCCATCATCTGCCGCGCGTTAATAATCGGGTTAAAAAAAGCGGTAATGGAAATGAAAAGGCTATGCGTTTAGAATGATTATCGGTACCGGTGTGGACATCACGGAAGTCAAACGCCTGCGCCAGGCAGTAGAAAAATGGGGAGAGGCTTTTCTTGACCGTGTATTCACTAAAGATGAGCTCAGAAATGCCAGAAAACGCGTCAGCCTTTACCAGCATCTGGCCGGTAGATTCGCGGCAAAAGAAGCGATATTCAAGGCCATGGGAGACAACCGGCTTAGTTGGAAAGATCTTGAGATCCTTAATGACAAAGACGGCAAACCATATTGCCGCTTATTAAACTTTAAAATCAAAAAAGCGGATATCCATATATCTATTTCTCATGTCAAAAATTATGCGACTGCCTTCGCGATTGTTACGAAGAAACCGATTCGCTCATAAAGGCGATTTCGGACATGTATTCATTCTGGCAGGCTCAACCAGGTTTTCCGGGGCTGCAGCACTTTGCTCAAACGCCGCAATACGCTCAGGCGCAGGATTAGTGACGCTGGGGATTCCAAAAGGAATAAATTCTGGCATAATAAAGATCAAGCCGAAAGAAGTAATGACTCTGCCGCTGCCTGAGACAAAAGATGGCTCCTTAAGCCTGCCGGCGTTCGCTTTGATCCAAAAGTTCGCAAAGAACGCTGACGTGCTAGCGATCGGCCCAGGGCTTACGCAAGATAAATCAACCCAGACTTTGATCTGCAAAGTCATTGCCGTAATTCTTAAGCCAATGGTTATCGATGCTGACGGACTAAACGCCCTTGTCAATCATTTAGATATTTTACGAAAGACGAAGAACGATCGACGAGCAACGATATTAACACCCCACCCCGGAGAAATGGCCAAGCTTCTCAAAATAAACGTTAAGCAGGTGCAAGGCGACAGAAAGAATATCGCGCGGAAATTTGCAAAAAAACATAAAATTACGCTGGTTTTAAAAGGCCATAACACGGTTGTTGCCGATAGCCTGGGCAAAGTGTTCGTAAACAAGACGGGAAATCCCGGAATGGCTACTGCGGGAAGCGGTGATGTGCTGACGGGGATGATTGCGGCATTTCTCGGGCAGGGACTAAACGCTTTTGAGGCATCTATCTACGGCGTATACCTGCACGGACTCGCAGGCGATTTAGCGGCAGGAGAAAAAACTCAAAACTGCTTGATAGCTTCTGATATAATAGATTGGATTCCTGAGGCGACAAAAGCTTCTTCTTAAAAAAATGGGGGTGAAAATGAGTTGGAAGAAAAACACATTCTGGATTATCGGCAGCCTAATAGTGCTGGTAATCATATCTACAGTAGTGATAGCGGTCTTTCCGCCGCAGCAATTTGGCCGAGGAGGTAGATACAAAAGGTCTATGGATATGGCGGGAGCAGAGTATGCGCTCTCCGAAAGCGGAAATATGCCTGCAGCTGCTGCGCCACGCATGATGATGAAACAGGTCGCCGGCGCCTCAGCAGAATTACCAAGAGAAAGAAAGCTGATCAAAAAAGGAGAGCTTAATCTGGAAGTCTCAAGCGCCGATGATACCGCCAAAAAGATCATCGATATAGTCAACGCTTGCTCCGGAATAATCGTAGATTCAAGCGTAGAGAAATATCAAAACGTTGCTAAAAAAGGCATTACTGTATTAAAAGTACAACCTAAGGATTTTGAAGATACGCTCGCTAAAATCAAAGCCATCGGCAAGCTGGATTCACAACGCATCACCGGAGAAGACGTGACCGAAGAATATGTTGACCTGGAAGCGAGACTTAAAAATTTCCAGATGGTAAAAGACCGGCTCACCGCCATACTACAGGATAAAGCCCGTACGGTAAAAGACATTCTGGAAGTAGAACGGGAACTGGCCAGGGTTGGAGAACAAATAGAATCCATCCAGGGCAGAATGAAATACCTGGATAGACAAGTTGACTTTGCGACCATTACCGTCAACTACTATGAGCCCAGCGCTATAGCCCCTGAGACGCTTAACGTGTTCAAAAAACTCAAAGAGACCATCCGCAGGGCGGTAGAAGCGTTTATCAATGTCTTTAATGCGGGAATAATTGTTATATTTGCCCTCTTGCCAATTCTCATTTGGTTAGGTATAATAGTTTTTCTTGTTGTTACGGTTAAAAAGCTATTTTTCAGAAAGAAGTAATTTGTGCCGGCGTAGCTCAGTCGGTAGAGCAGCTGTTTTGTAAACAGCGGGTCGGGGGTTCGATTCCTCTCGCCGGCTAAGATGAGCCCGCCGACAGGCGGGCGAATCCATCCCGAAGCCTATCCCAAAAATATCAAAGTCCCCTGAAGGGGGACGAAGAGATTTTTGGGATGATCAGGCGAGGGATAAATATATACCGATCCCGGGCAGGTACCCAAGTGGCCAAAGGGGGCAGACTGTAAATCTGCTGCACCTGTGCTTCAGAGGTTCGAATCCTCTCCTGCCCACTTTAAAAATCCCGACAAGGGATTTTTAAAGTGCACTTGAGCGAGTAAGAGCGGCCCGACAAGGGCCGCCCCGAGCGAAAGTGCACGAAGAAATTGACAAGCGTTTAGACAAGAGGGCAGAAAAACCTTTACAGCCCGACAAGCGCTGCCACGAGCGAAAGTGCACAAACGGTTTTCCCCGACAAGGGACGTGGCGAGCTGGGTGAATACTTTTAACATAAACGATGCGGGCATAACACAATGGTAGTGTCGTAGCCTTCCAAGCTACTTATACGGGTTCGATTCCCGTTGCCCGCTCCAGAATTGACGGAAGAAGCAACAGTGGGCAATAGCCTTCTCCCGACGCCTTTATAAGTAAATTAACGAGTGTGTCGGGATCCCGATCGAGCCGAAGGCGAGCGTCGGGACAAGCTATATATGTCGGTTCGATTCCGATCGCTCGCTTAATGAGTCCATAACTTATGGAGCCCCTCATGGGCGACATAAGTTACTGGACGAATTAATCCTGAGCCTACGAAAAAATTTCTGAAAGAAATTTTGAGTGATTAGGCGAAGGATGGTATTAGAATATTAAACCTATGACCCGCGATTCCTTACAACCGGTTTACATTGACGCCTTTGACTTAGACGATGCCTGGTTTCAGTGCCTTTCGGCGATCCTGGAAAAAGGCCATGTCTACACCATCACCCGCGGCAGCTACGAGGGGCAAAAGCGGTTGGAATTTGACTTTATCACCATCAGAGTTAAAAAGCCGTCGCACCAGATCATTCCCATAATTCCCGAAGGCATGAACATACCCGCGCCCACGGATATGGATTATATCCAAGGCTACCTAAGCTACCTTCTTACCGGAGCCAAGACCGAAACCGAAGATTACACCTACGGAGAGCGCCTGGTGGATGCAAGGGTAAGATTTAAAGATACAGTCGAAGGTAAAGAAATACTGCGGGAGATGCCGCTGGGAGTAAACCAGGTAGAAGAAATCATACGCATTTACAAAGAACAGGGCCACGGAACAAACCAGTGCGTAATGGAAATAGGCATGCCTTCGGACATAAAACTGGTGGATCCGCCATGCCTCAGACTGATCGATACTCGTATCCGTTACGGAAAACTACACTTCATTCTTTATTTTCGCTCTTGGGACCTGTGGGGAGGATTCCCCTCCAATTGCGGCGGCCTGCAGCTGGTCAAGAAATACATGGCTGAGGAGATCGGGGTCGAAGACGGAGAGATCATTGCGGTAAGTAAAGGAATGCACCTTTACGACTATGTCTGGGACCTGGCTAAATTACGAACCGGCAAGAATAATCTTCAGATTAAATAAAGCGGATGAAAAGACTTGATATAGCAATTTTAGGAGATGGCGGGTGGGGAACGACGCTGGCGATACTATTATCGCATAAAGGCCACTCAGTCACGCTTTGGGGCGCATTCGATGACTACATCCGAGTACTACGACGCACCAGGGTAAATAAGAGATTCCTTCCGGGCATAAAGATCCCGGATAATATTTGCATCACCTCTGACTTAAAACTGGCTCTTTACGATAAACGGCTGATAGTTTTCGCTATACCTTCTCAGCACATGCGCGATATCCTTGAAAAAATAAAAAAGCTGGGATATCCAAGAAAAGCGATTTATTTAAGCGTCACCAAGGGGATCGAGATTAAGACCCTTAAGCGCATGTCCGAGGTGGTACACGAAGAACTAGGAAATGTAAAATTTGCCACGCTTTCCGGGCCGACCATCGCACACGAAGTGGCAACCGGCGTACCGACAGTAGCGGTAGTAGCTTCAAACGATAAACACATATGTAAGCTGCTGCAGAACTGTTTTATGACTGAGCGCTTGCGGATCTACACAAACGATGACGTAGTGGGAGTGGAGCTAGGCGGAAGCCTTAAAAATGTCATTGCCATCGCCTGCGGAATATCCGATGGGTTGGGGTTCGGCACAAACACCAAAGCCGCCATATTATCCAGAGGCCTTGCAGAAATATCGCGACTCGGGCACGCCATGGGAGCGAAATCTAGCACCTTTAGCGGAATAAGCGGGCTAGGAGACCTAGTAACTACATGCATCAGCCTTTACAGCAGGAACAGGTTCGTCGGCGAGCAACTAGGAAAGGGCAAGACCTTAAAACATATACAAGAATCTATGCAAATGGTGGCCGAAGGAGTTCCTACCGCAAAGGGGGCTTACCTTTTGGGCAAGAAATATAAAATCGATATGCCGATTGCCAGAGAGACATACCTGATTCTCTATAAAAATAAACCGGCCCTTAAAACTTTTAAGGACCTGATGAATAGAAAGAAGAAAGAGGAATAGAACTAGCTCCTTGCGTATTCTTCGCACGCTTCGGAGCGATTTCTCCAGAAGAAAGATTATTGAGAAATTCGGGGGATGGCTCAGTTTGGTAGAGCGCTTGAATGGGGTTCAAGAGGTCGTGAGTTCAAGTCTCACTCCCCCGACCAATTTTGCAATAGAACAGTTGCAGGCAAAATGTCCCGAAGCCTGCGCAGTTATTTTCTGAGGCAACCCACAGAAAATAACAAGCGTTTAGGCAAGGGGCAAGCTTGATGGTCGAAAAGAATTTTGCGGTGTTTAGTCAAGGGGCAAGTTTCGAGTCGGACAGGAGACTGTCCTACAAAGGAGGGACCAAATGACCAACCAAGGAACAGATAAAAGAAAGCATCCGCGAGTAATGGCACACTTCATCGTTTCTTATCGCATTCTCGATAAGAGTGATTCGCGCGATATTACCCAAACCAAGAACCTAAGCCTGGGCGGCATGCTGCTAACCACTAATCGACAGTTTGATCCGGGCACCAATCTAGCCCTAGAGATACGCCTACCATTCGACCCCAATCCGATAATGCTAGTAGGAAAGGTTATTGAGTCAAAACAAATCACCAAGAACCTGATTTACGATACCCGGATCACCTTCCAGGCCATAGATGAAAAACATCGCACCGTTATCAGCGATACAGTAAGCTGTTACCTAAGAAAGGACGAGCCTAAGAAAAAATGAGAAAGATCAATATAGGCATAATCGGGTTTGGCACAGTCGGTTCAGGAGTTGTAAAGATTCTGCGCGACAAAAAATCCTTTCTTGCCGAAAAAACCGGGATAGAGATTTGCATAAAAAAGATCTGCGATAAAGACCTTACTTCCAAGCGTAATGTCAGCATAGATAAAAAGCTGCTCACCAAAAGCGCCTTAGAGGTAATTAATGATCCACAGATAGATATCATAGTCGAGCTAATGGGAGGGGTTCACCCGGCAAAAGAATTCATCATTGAAGCCCTAAAAAAAGGGAAGAATATCATCACCGCCAACAAAGCCCTACTTGCCCAAGACGGCAGCGAGCTTTTTGCCCTTGCCGCAGACCGGGGCAAAAGCATATATTTCGAATCCGCGGTAGGAGCCGGAATACCCATAATCAAGTCGCTTCGCGAAAGCCTAGCGGCAAACTCTTTCAGCAGCATTTACGGAATAGTTAACGGAACATCAAACTTTATCCTTTCCCGGATGTCACAGGAATCCTGCAATTTCACCGACGCTTTGAACGAAGCAAAAAAGCTCGGCTTTGCGGAAAGCGACCCTACCCTGGATATCAAAGGCATCGATTCAGCGCACAAGCTGATCCTGCTTACGTATCTGGCTTTCGGGAAAATGGTCAGTCTTAAAGATGTACATATCGAAGGCATTTCCCAAATATTGCCCGCAGATATTGTTTACGCCAAAGAGCTGGGATTCGAAATCAAGCTCCTGGCCATTGCCAAAAAAGAAGGCGACGGGCTGGAGATGCGCGTGCATCCGACTTTTATACCAAAGACACATTTGCTGTCTTCGGTTTCCGGGATATTCAACGCCATTTACGCGGAAAGCGACCTGGCCGGCGACCTGCTTTTTTACGGCCCGGGAGCAGGACAAATGGCTGCTGCCTCAGGTGTAGTTTCCGACCTGATTGACCTGACGCAAGATATCAAAGCGGGATTATTCCGTCCGACTATGAATATAGTGGCAGATAAATCTATCAAAAGATTATGCAGCATCGACGACTATAAAAGCCGCTACTATATCCGTTTCATGGCCAATGATAAACCGGGAGTACTAGCAAAAATCTCAGGAATTTTGGCAAAATACGGGATAAGCATCGCCTCAGTAACCCAAAAAGAACGATCCCGCTCACATGTAGTGCCTATAGTCATGGTGATCCATGAAGCAGAAGAAAAAGACCTTTGCAGCGCTTTGAACACCATTGACCGGCTGGATACCATAAAAGAAAAGTCCGTAGCCATCAGAATAGAGGAAGTTTAATGACCGGATACTCTGGATTGATCGATAAATATAGAATTTATCTCCCTGTCACAAAGAAGACTCCAGTCATCACTCTTAATGAAGGCAATACCCCGCTTATTTACGCCTGCCACCTAAGTTCCCTAGTTGGCAAGAATTGCCAGGTCTACCTAAAATACGAGGGACTTAACCCCACAGGATCATTTAAAGACAGAGGAATGACCCTGGCCATCTCAAAAGCCTGTGAGGAAGGCTCTAAAGCGGTGATGTGCGCTTCTACAGGAAATACCTCGGCATCTGCCGCGGCATATTCCGCGCGCGCCGGACTTAAATGCATTGTGCTGATCCCTAAAGGCGCTATTGCACTGGGAAAATTAAGCCAAGCGCTGATACATGGTGCCGTGGTATTGGCGGTAGACGGAAACTTCGATACTGCGCTGGAATTAGTTAAAGATATCACCAAGGATTACCCTATAACATTGGTCAACTCCCTGAACCCTTACCGTATTGAAGGTCAGAAAACCGCAAGCTTTGAGATATGCGATCACCTTGGGAATGCGCCTGAATATCAGGTCATGCCTGTGGGAAACGCGGGAAATATCACTGCCTACTGGAAGGGCTATAAAGAATACCAGCAAGACGGAAAATCAAAAAAGCTGCCTGTGATGCTGGGCTTTCAGGCGCAAGGCTCTGCCCCAATTGTCCGAGGCTACCCCATAAAAAACCCTGAGACTATCGCTACAGCTATACGTATCGGAAACCCCGCCAGCTGGAAACAAGCGGAAGCGGCGCGCGATGAATCCGGCGGACTGATAGACATGGTGTCGGATAAAGAAATCCTCCGTGCTTATAAAATGCTCGCAGAAATTGAAGGCGTATTCGCTGAGCCGGCAAGCGCGGCGTCAGTAGCCGGACTGCTAAAGCTGATCAAAAAAGGATATTTCAAGAGATCATCCAAAATTGTCTGCATATTGACCGGGCACGGATTAAAAGACCCGGATAGAGCGATTAAAAGCGTAAAAGCGCCAAAAATAGTCAAACCCACGCTTAACGCGATACTTAAAGAAATTGGCTACTAAATCCGTTCTTATAACCGCGGGCCCGACATGGGTGGCTATTGACAGCGTCCGGGTGATCAGCAATACCGCTACCGGAGAAACGGGTTTACTTCTTGCCGAAAAATTTGCCCAGCAGGGCGCCAAAGTAACGCTCATGCTTGGACCGGTAAGCAACTGCTGCATAAACAAAAAGATCAAAGTCATAAATTTTAAGTTCTTTGACGAATTAAGGTGCAAACTTATCCGGGAGTTAGTTTCCAGGAATTACGATCTGGTAATCCACTCAGCAGCAGTAAGCGACTATAAACCAAGGAGTATCTGTAGAACGAAAATCAGCTCCAGAAAAAAGCTATTAAAATTAAGCATGGTCCCAACTGAGAAGATCATTAACCATATAAAAAAAATGCAGCCCCGGGCATTTCTGGTGGGATTTAAGCTTGAGCCCGGAGCGAATAAAAACAGACTATTAAAGGAAGCTAAGAATCTCATCAAACAGGCAAAAGCAGACCTTGTAGTAGCCAACACTATTGATAACGGCAAATACAAGGCTTGCCTACTAGGAAAAGGCAAACTTTATGGACAGGCGCTGAATAAGAGCGCGCTGGTCAAAATACTGACAAAAGTGGTATCGGAGAAAATATGAAATATATCGTACTGGTCGGCGACGGAATGGCAGATTACCCCATTGAGGGACTGGGCGGACGGACACCCCTTGAGGCTGCACGCACTCCCAACATGGACTTTATAGCCCAACAGGGCAGACTCGGACAGGTAAAGACAATACCTGATAAAGCCACCCCCGGCTCGGATGTGGCCAATATCACCATCTTCGGATATGACACCCAGAAATATTACACCGGTAGAGGACCGCTGGAAGCTGCGAATCTGGGAATCGACATGGAAGACGACGATGTGGCTTTCCGCTGCAACCTGATAACCGCTTCAGGAGATATACTTACTGACTATAGCGCAGGGCACATCAGCTCTAAAGAAGCTTCCATTCTGATCAAGGCCGTGGATAAAGCCCTGGGCACTAACCGCTTCAGGTTCTTTCCGGGGGTAAGCTATCGGCACCTGATGCTGGCGAAAAGGGGAGCCGAAGATCACCTTGACCAGCTTAAATGCATACCTCCGCATGATATCGCGGGACAAAGCATCTCTAAAAACATGCCTAAAGGAGACAACGCAGATATACTCATACGTCTGATGGAAGAATCCCGCAAAATCCTGGAAAACGAAGAGATCAATCACGTAAGACTTGACCTTAAGGAAAATCCCGGCAATATGATCTGGCTCTGGGGCCAAGGCAAAAAGCCTGCCATGCCTAAATTCACCGATAAATATAATCTTACCGGAAGCGTAATCTCCGCTGTTGACCTGATCAAGGGCCTGGGCAGAATAATCGGGCTGGATGTGATCAATGTGCCGGGCGCCACCGGTTACTACGATACGGATTACGAAGGCAAAGCAAACGCCGCCATAAAATCCTTAGAGAAAAATGATTTTGTGTTTGTGCACATAGAAGCCCCGGATGAAGCCGGCCATAACGGAGACCTGAGGGAAAAGATCCTGGCTATCGAAAGATTTGACCAAATGGTAGTAGGGAATATCCTACGCGCGTATAAAAATAAAAAGAATTTTCGCATCTTGGTCCTGCCTGACCATGCCACGCCGGTATCACTCAGGACCCATGTGGCGGACAATGTGCTTTTCGCAATCTACGGTAAGGGCATAACTGCCAGGGGATTCCTGAATTACAGCGAAAAAGAAGCCCAGAAGTCAGATCTTTTAATGGAAAGAGGCTGTGAGCTCATGGATTATTTTATAAAGAGCGAAGAAATATAGAGGAGGAAGAAGTAAAGATGCAGAAACGTTTGATAGTACAGAAATTCGGCGGCTCATCAGTGGCCAATGTGGAGCGCATCCAGAATGTCGCCAAAAGAGTGGTCAAGTACCGCAAAAATGGCCATGACCTGGTAGTCGTAGTCTCTGCCTTAGGAGACACAACCGACGAGCTAATCGACTTAGCCAGTAAAATAAATTCTGATGCCAGCGAACGTGAAATGGATATGTTGCTTTCAACCGGAGAGCAGATATCAGTAGCGCTCTTGGCCATGGCCATACATAAGCTCGGATACGAAGCCATATCATTTACAGGCGCGCAAGTCGGCATTATCACCGATAAGAACCATACCCGGGCAAAAATAGTCAAGATAAACGGCGACCGGATCAAAGAAGCGCTTAAAAAGGGGAAGATCGTGATTGTCGCAGGATTTCAGGGAATGACCCTGGACCAGGATATCACCACCCTTGGCCGCGGAGGATCTGACCTGACTGCGGTAGCTTTGGCCAAAGAGCTTGCAGCTGATGAATGTGAGATCTATACTGACGTAGAAGGCATCTTTACCACTGACCCGCGCATTGAGCCAAAAGCGCGTAAAATTGACGCTATCACTTACGATGAAATGCTGGAGATGGCCTCCCTCGGAGCGCAGGTCATGCAGGCGCGCTCTATCGAGGTAGCCAAAAAGTTCAACGTGCCCATACAATGCCGGTCATCATTCTCCGATAAGCCTGGAACCATGATCATCAAGGAGGTCAAACACATGGAAGATGTAGTCTTGAGTGCCGTAACCTTAAACCGCAATGAAGCCAAGATCACTATTTGCACAGTTCCCGACAAGCCGGGAGTAGCAGCCAAAATTTTCAAAGAGCTGGCTGAAGCCGAAGTGAATGTGGATATGATAGTCCAAAATGTCTCTCATTTACGCCAGACCGACATATCCTTTACAGTCGCTAAATCCGGAGCCCTGAAAGCCATAAAGCTCACCAAAAAAGTAGCTAAGGCCATCGGCGCCGGAGAAGTGCTAGAAGACGAGGATATCGCCCGGGTATCAGTAGTGGGGGTGGGAATGAAATCACATCCCGGAGTCGCGGCTACCATGTTTGACACAATGGCAAAAAACAAGATAAATATCGAGATGATCTCCACATCAGATATAAGCATCTCCTGCATCATCAAAAACCAGCTTGCAGAGAAAGCAGTCAAAGCCCTGCACCATGAATTCGGGCTGGATAAAAGATAAACTATGAAAGAAGTCAAAATCTACGATACGACATTACGTGACGGATCGCAAGGAGAAGGCATTTCCTATTCGGTGATGGATAAAGTACGCATCGCTAAGGAACTTGATCTCCTAGGCGTGCAATTTATCGAAGGCGGGTGGCCGGGCTCAAACCCCAAAGATATGGAGTTCTTCCGCAAGATGTTCGCACATAAATTAAAATCCGCAAAGCTAGTAGCTTTCAGTATGACCCGGCGCACAAACATAAAAGCCGAGGAAGACGCTAACCTAAAATCGCTTCTAAAAGCCGGGGTAGAGATCATCACTATCGTAGGTAAAACCTGGGACCTGCATGTGCGGGAAGTCCTAAAAGTTTCCCCTGAAGAAAATATCCAAATAATCAAAGATACGGTCAAGTTCCTGACCTCAAAAGGTTTGACTATCTTCTACGACGCAGAGCACTTTTTCGATGCCTTTAGAACTAACCGCGATTACAGCTTAGCCTGCCTTACGGCCGCCATTGAAGCCGGAGCAAAAGCAATATGTCTTTGCGACACTAACGGCGGAACCCTTACTTCAGAGATATCGCGAGTGATCGGCGAAATCCGCCAGAAATTCCCCGGCGCCAGTATCGGCATCCACTGCCATAATGACGCGGGAGTCGCGGTTGCCAACAGCATTGCCGGAGTTGAAGCAGGAGTGGATATGGTGCAAGGGACGATCAACGGAATAGGGGAACGATGCGGAAACGCGGACCTCATCCCGATTATCGCTAACCTTAAAATTAAACTGGGGATCAAGTGCATACCTGACGGAAATCTTAAAAACCTCACTTCGGTCTCCCACTTTATCAGCGAAATTAGCAATATGAGAGTAAAAAACGAGCAACCTTTTGTGGGAGACTCGGCTTTCGCGCACAAAGGCGGAATGCACATCAACGCTATTGTAAAAGATCCGCACACCTATGAACATATCGACCCAACACTCGTCGGCAATCACCGCAGGATACTGGTATCAGAATTAGGCGGAAAAACCGGAATATTACTGCGCGCCAAGTCTCTAGAGCTGGATTTAAGTAAAGAAGATCCACAAACCAAGAAAATCTTACAATTGGTACAAAAACTCGAGCATGAAGGATACCATTTTGAAGCGGCGGAAGCCTCATTCGAGCTTTTGATGAAGCGAGCGCTCAAAAAGTACAAGAACTTTTTTGAGCTGGAAAGCTTCAAGGTAGTAATAGAAAAACACACTAACAAAAAGCTAACCTCTGAAGCTATCATCAAAATCAAGGTCAGGGGCACCAAAGAGCACACTGCCGCAGAAGGCGACGGCCCGGTCAACGCCCTGGATAATGCCCTAAGAAAAGCGCTTAAAGATTTTTACCCCACGCTTTCCGAGATGCATTTATCAGACTTCAAGGTGCGTGTTTTGGATGAGAAATCCGGCACTGCCGCGCGCGTACGCGTATTGATTCAATCACAAGATGAATCTGACACCTGGAGCACGATTGGAGTTTCGGAAAACATCATTGAGGCAAGCTGGCAGGCTTTAGTGGATAGCGTAGAGTACAAATTGCTCAAAGATAAGCTCGGTTAAAGCGGGAGACAAAGATGGCTTGTCCTAATTGTAATTGTGAAAATCTTGCCAGTATTTTAACCCAGCAGGGAATAGAGGTTGATTACTGTCCTACCTGCCGGGGCATATGGCTAGATAGAGGCGAGATTTATTATTTCACAAAAACACCCACCTATCTTAAACAGAACCTCGAAGAAGCCTTAAAAAATCCTCTTCCCAGCAATAGACTAAATCCGAAAACAAATACTCCATTAATCAGAATAGTTCTGTTCGGAATCAACCTTGATTACTGCAGCAAAACAGGAGGAATCTGGCTTGACGAAGGAGAGCTGGAAAAACTACCCGGAGTCGATGCAAAGAATCTCTGCATAAGCCTGGACAAGCGCTCCACATCTGCCCCTGCAGCCGCAGAAATGGGCGCTGAAACCGCAGTAAAAATAACGGTTGCCGGAATCAGCCCTCTACCAAACTTAACGCTCGCCTCTGCATTTACGCTGGCAGGGCTTTACGCCCTGCTCACCTTGCTGCTTATACTATGCGTACAATTCCTGCACATGCCTCCGACAACAGCCCTGATCACAGGCGTTGTCATTGCAACAATACAATTTATTTTTGGGCCATTCATCATGGATTTGTCACTACGCTGGTTTTACAAGGTCTCATGGCAGACCCCCGAAGAGCTGCCGCTGCACCTTAGAGATTTTATCGCCCGCATAGCCGCAGAAAGAAAAATAAAATTCCCCAGGATAGGCATGATCCCTGACGGAGCGCCCCAGGCTTTTACCTACGGACACCACCCGAATAACGCCCGCATCGTCTTTTCCGAAGGGCTACTCCTATTGCTTAATCCCGAAGAAACAGTTGCTGTCGCTGCCCACGAAATAGGGCATGCCGTCCACTGGGACATGCTGGTCATGACTCTGGCAAACCTTGTGCCGTTGGTTTTGTATTACATTTATCGCACGCTTATCAGAATGCGATCGGGGAGTAACGACAAATCCGCCCCTTACCGGCTTATGATCGCCGTTACTTCTTATGTGCTTTATGTAATCTCAGAATATGTTGTGCTTTGGTTTTCCCGCACCAGAGAGTATTTCGCCGATAGATTTTCCGGCGAAATAACCGGAAACCCGAACGCGCTGGCTCAAGCGCTGGTAAAAATAGGTTACGGCCTGGCAGGACAAAAATCGGCAGACAAAGAAGAAGCTAAGCGACGGCCGCAAATGGAAGCTATAGGCTCAATGGGAGTTTTTGATACACGAACCGCCCAAAGCCTGGCAGTTGCCGGTTACTCCACCGCGAATATGGGAGGAGAAGTAAACAAAGAACTACTGAAAGACGCCATGAAGTGGGACCTTTGGAACCCATGGGCGCTGTATTATGAGCTACATTCAACCCACCCACTGATCGCCAAACGCCTCGACAGACTCAGCGAACAATCGGCATATCTGGGGAAAGCCCCATACATCGTCTTTGACCACAGCAGGCCGGAGTGCTTCTGGGACGATTTTTTTATCGACATATTCTTCATGGGCTTACCGCTTGCTGCAATTATCGCTGCGGTAGCTTTGTATTATCCCTTAATCGCTACATCTACGGTAAAGTTTTGGTCAGGCCTAGCGACGATTTTCGGAGCAGCCTACCTGATAAACATTATATATTCCTATGCCTCCGGAAAAGAGTACCCTGAATTTACTGTCGCGGGGCTTCTTAAAAACGTTAAGGTATCGGCAGTAAGACCCATACCCTGCACATTAAGGGGCAAGATAATCGGGCGCGGCATTCCCGGCCTGATATGGTCAGAAGATTTCGTTCTGCAGGATGGAACAGGGATAATATTCCTGGATTTCCGCCAGCCACTGGGAATATGGGAGTTTCTCTTCGGACTGCTTCGCGCAAAAAAATATGTAAACGAAGACGTAATCGTAAGCGGCTGGTACCGCCGAAACCCGGTTCCGTATATTGAGTTGAAAACCTTGTGCGACTCGCAGGGAAAAACACTTCGTTCATATGTCTATTATGTAAAGCTCGTATTTTCTTTCCTGCTTATAATCGGAGGAATTATTTTCTACTTTGCCTAGTCTTTAACTATTTCGAAAAATTCTAACATAACCATGACTACTAAAAAACAAAGCAAAAACAAAACTTGCGTTGGGAAATATCTGGAAATCTATATTGAAAAAGATGGAAAGGCTATTCTTACGCCTTTAACAAACAGTTCCTTAGGCGTTTTCCGGGCCATTACCGACAAAAGGAAGCCCGGCCAAAGCCTTTTTTGCGGTTAAATTAAACGGAGAGATAGATGGAAACCAAACACGATAAAGAAATTGATGTGCTGGTGCGCGCGCGCTACCCGCTAATCTATCTGGTAAGCTGGGAAGAAGGGCGCATCACCGAACGGCTCAAAGAAATGGCCGCACGGCGGGGAAAAAAGCTGTATCTGTGGTCGATCACCCGCGGGATATTCAAACCCGACGATGAGCCCGCAAAAGTAGATTCCCAGACCCGCGATCCGCTGAATGCGCTTGCCTACGTAGAAAAGTGCCCAGACCCGGCGCTTTTTGTTTTCCTGGATTTCCATTCATACCTTAACGACCAGACCGTTATCCGCAAAATGCGCGATCTGGTAAACAACCTTAAGGATACCTATGAAACACTGATCATCCTCTCTCCGATACTGACTGTGCCGGTAGAGCTGGAAAAAGATTTCGTAGTGATTGATTATGATTTGCCGCTCTATGAAGAAATAGGCGAGCTGCTGGAAAACATTATCTCAGTAGTCTCTAAAAACCAGGAAGTACATATTGACCTGCCTGCCGACACCAAAGAACGTCTGATCAAGGCATCACTAGGGCTGACCCGCTCAGAAGCAGAGAATGCCTTTGCCAGGGCAATAGTCATGGATAAAAAACTAGATATAAACGATATAGACAGCATCCTGGAAGAAAAAAAGCAGGCCATACGCAAAAGCAAGCTTCTGGAATACTATGAATCAAAAGAAGAATTCTCCAATGTCGGCGGCCTTGACTGCCTAAAAGACTGGCTGACTAAACGCGGCGTGGCTTTCAGCAAAAAAGCCGAGGATTTCGGTCTGCCCCAGCCAAAAGGCATCCTTCTGATAGGTGTACAGGGATGTGGAAAAAGCCTTACTGCCAAAGCAGTAGCCAGCCTTTGGAAGCTACCACTATTACGTCTCGATATCGGATCGGTTTTTAGCGGTATTGTCGGCTCATCTGAAGAAAATATGCGCCGCGCGATAAAAACAGCAGAGGGCTTAGCGCCAATAATCCTTTGGATCGACGAAATAGAAAAGGGGCTATCGGGAGTACAAAGCTCGACATTCTCAGACGCGGGAACCGCTGCCCGGGTATTCAGCACATTTCTTACCTGGCTTCAAGAGAAAACCGCGCCTGTCTTTGTCATCGCAACCGCTAACAATATCCAACAACTTCCTCCAGAATTACTACGTAAAGGAAGATTCGATGAGATCTTCTTTGTGGATCTACCGACCACACCGGACCGCAAAGATATATTTAAGATACACATAAATAAACGTAAACGCGATCCCGCCAACTTTGATCTGGATTTGCTTTCCCGGGAAAGCGATGGTTATAGCGGTGCAGAAATAGAGCAGGCAGTCATCGCCTCCATGTATGATGCCTTCCTACAAAACAGGGATATCGAAACCAAGGACATTGTCAATAGTGTCAAAGTGAGCGTGCCGCTCTCAGTGACCATGAAAGAAAATATTGATGAGATACGGGAGTGGGCAAGGTACCGCGCCCGCATGGCCTCTAGCACGCAGAAAGATTCAAGCAGTAGAAAAGAACGCAAACTGGAATTGTAATGACTGAAAAATTCCTCAGGCGTTTTGAGAAGCTAGAGAATATCCCGGTGGATACCTTTGCCAAAGAAGGCATCCAGATCTCCCGGCGCTTTGAGCGCCTCGAAATAGGCAACAAGTTAATCGAGGTCGCCATTACAGATAGGATCAGCCTCCAAGAAAAAGCTCCCGAGGCAATTATTTACTGGGTAATCTGCCCGTATTGCGGAGCTGAAAACACCGCGGATTCTAATCTTTGTGTTCTTTGTAAACACGCGCTGCGCACCAAACTTGCCGAAGAAACGCGGTCAAAGGCAAGCCAGATGAAGAAATGCTCGATTTGCGGCACGGTAAACCATAAGGAAAGAAATAACTGCTGGATCTGCGGAAAGAACCTTTTTGAGGACGGCACAACTATCTCAAGCGAAAAGGCCACCACCAACACCATCATCCTGAATATTGACAATAAAGAATACCGCTCAACAGACCAAAATCTGCCGGTGGATGTGAAAGAGCTTATCGAAAGGATAAGACGTGAAGGCTATAGTCAACGGTTGATAGATGACTGGGTAAAGCTTAGACAAGCGCAGGCACAAGAACATGCGAACGACCTTAAAGATAGAATCAACGACCTACGGCCACGGATCAGCGGCCTGACAACACAGATAACCATAGGTGTAATATTTATCGTACTATACTTAATCTTTAGAATCATGGCCTCAAAATAGGAGCTCAAATGTCTTCGCATGGCTCGATTATAACCGAAATAATGGACCTGATAGAATTAAAGCGTACGCTTGCAGACCTGCAGCTGGAATACGAAGCTACCAAGAAAATGACTACTTGCGACGGAACAGTCCATAAGATTGATGTAATAATCAAGGATCCTAACGGCCGGCAGATCGGCCTTGAAAAAACAGAAAAAGGCGCTTACCGCTTTATCTCGGATACCGCAGGACTTAATAATCAGCAACTTAAAGTCCAGAAAGATTTTCTCAACAAGATCCGCCAAAAATATGCCTACAATAAAATAGTCACGGAACTGAAAAATCAAGGCTACTCAATAACTGAAGAAGAAAAGGTACAAAACAATACCATTAAACTAGTGGCCCGCAAGTGGTCATAAGGAGCAGCAAGTAATGCCGGGAAAACACGAAATAGAGTTATTTATCTCTGAAGACGGAGAATTAAAAGTCCATATCAAAGGGATCAAAGGCCCAGGATGCACCAAGATCCTCGAATCTCTGGCTAAAGAGATCGGGATAATATCAAGCAGAGAATTGACCAGCGAATACTACGAAACCGATAAAACCAATAACATCAACCGGACGAACACCTGATGATCGATTTACCCAGCCGATACAATCCGAAAGATACGGAAGATAAGTGGTACTCGATTTGGAGCGATAAAGGCTACTTTAGCGCCAAAGTCAACCCTGATAAGAAACCATTCTCCATAGTCATTCCGCCACCCAACGTAACCGGGATCCTACACATGGGACATGCCCTGAATAACACTATCCAGGATATCCTCGTCCGATACCACCGGATGATTGGCGAAGAGGCGCTTTGGATGCCCGGTACTGACCACGCGGGAATCGCCACGCAAAACGTAGTGGAGAAATCCATTGCTAAAGGTGGCCTGAAGCGTCAGGACTTAGGCAGAGATAAATTCATCGAACGGGTCTGGCAGTGGAAAGAGCTTTACGGCTCTACCATCATCCACCAGCTGAAAAAACTGGGAGCCTCCTGCGACTGGCAGCGCACCCGCTTTACCATGGATGATGTTTACTCAAAGAGCGTACTTGAGGTATTTGTCAGGCTCTATGAAAAAGGCCTGATCTACCGGGGAAGCTATATCATCAACTGGTGCCCCAGGTGCCAGACGGCGCTTTCTGATGAAGAAGCACCCCATCATGACTTAAACGGAAATCTCTATCATCTTAAATATCCACTCAAAGACTCACCCAATGAGTTCGTGATCGTAGCCACCACCCGGCCTGAAACCATGCTTGGAGACACCGCGGTGGCAGTCAACCCCAAAGACAAGCGCTACAAGTTACTTATCGGTAAATACCTGATCCTGCCGCTGGTTAACAGAGAAATCAAGATCATCTCAGACCCAATAGTAGATATGAAATTCGGCACAGGTGCTGTAAAAGTCACCCCTGCGCATGACCCCAACGACTACGCAATGGGGAAAAAACATGGCCTTGAGTTCATCAACGTGATGACTCCTGACGGCAGAATGAATTCGCTTGCCGGAGATTATCAGGATATGGACCGCTTCGAAGCCCGGGAAGTTATATTAGAAGACTTAAAAGTTCAGGGATTCCTGGAAAAAGTTCAACCGCATCATTTATCCGCCGGGCACTGCTACCGCTGCCACACTATAATAGAACCATATCTATCCAAACAGTGGTTCGTAAAGATGAAACCATTGGCAAAACCTGCGATCGAAGCAGTGAAAAAAGGAAGGATCAAATTCTTTCCCTCCCGATGGACAAAGGTTTATCTGAATTGGATGGAAAACATCCAGGACTGGTGCATCTCCCGACAGATCTGGTGGGGACACAGAATACCGGTATATTACTGCAAACACTGCGAGGATGTAGTGATGGTCTCTGCGACAAAACCGGAAAAATGCACAAAGTGCGGATCTTGCGACATCTATCAGGATGAGGACGTGCTGGACACCTGGTTCTCATCATGGCTTTGGCCTTTCGCAACATTCAATTGGCCCAAAGATTCAGCGGATCTTAAATATTTCTACCCAACCTCAGCGCTGGTGACTGCTCCGGAGATAATCTTTTTCTGGGTGGCGCGGATGATCATGGCCGGATTTGAGTTTATGGGGGATATTCCCTTTAAAGATGTATATATCCATGGCACAGTGCGCGATATTGAGGGAAAAAAGATGTCCAAGTCTCTGGGCAACATCATCGACCCGCTGGAGATCATCAATGAATACGGCACCGACGCCTTACGCTTCAGCCTGATCTCTATCACCTCCCAGGGACAGGATGTATATTTATCAAAGGAGAGGTTTGAACAGGGCAGAAATTTCGCCAATAAGATATGGAATGCCTCACGCTTCATCCTGATGAACCTCGACCCTGCTCAAATCAGGGTAGACCTTTGTCAGTACTCTAAGAATACTGAACTTAGCCTGATCAACCGCTGGATATTAAGCAGGCTCTATTCTACACTTAAGGAAGTCTCCGGCAACCTGAAGGCCTACCGGTTTAATGAGGCAGCTAACCTGCTATACAACTTTTTTTGGCATGAATTCTGCGACTGGTACCTGGAAATGATCAAGCCCGAGATTCATAAGCCCGAGAATCAGGTTGTTATGTACAAGGTGCTGGAAAAGTACCTGCGCTCCATACACCCTTTCATGCCTTTTATCAGCGAGGAGATCTGGCAGATTCTGCCGCACGAAGGCGAATCCATCATGACCAGCTCCTACCCGCACATCCAACAGCAGCTCATCGATAAAATTGCCGAAGAAAAGATGAGCTTTGTCTTTGAGATCATCACCTCTATCCGCAATATGCGCCAAGACCTGGATATTCCGGTCACCACAAAAATCAACTGCGTCATCGCAACAGCCAACAAGACTCATCTAGAACTCAGCTCCCAGCTCAGCCCCCTGATCAAGAACCTGGCAAGGGTAGAGGAAATCTCCGTAGAAGAAAAATACGTACACTTACGTTCCAGTATCACCAGCCTGATCAAAGACACACATGTGACAGTGCCACTTGAAGGCCTGATCGATATAGATATAGAATTAACTAAAATCAATTCTAGGATCATCCAAACAGAAAAGGAGATAGGCAATAAGAAGAAGATGCTCTCTAATATGGAATTCCTGAAAAAAGCGCCGGATGAGATCGTCGAAAATGTAAAGACGAGGCTCGCAGAGCTTACTGAAGCTCTCAAAAAACTAAAGGCGGTGAAAGATGGACTCAGGTAAATATTTTCTCTCGGAGAAGGAGCCAGGACTTGACCCGACGAAGCTGGAGCACATCATCAAGCACGCGCTGATCGAAGACATCGGAAAAGGCGATATTACCACAACCCTTACTATCCCGAAGAACAAAGAAATCAAAGCTCTAATACTTTCAAAAGAAAATTGCATTATCTGCGGAATGCCGGCTGCGCAAAAAGTATTTGAATTGGTGGATATCGAGGTAAAATTCATCCCCTGCATAAAAGACGGCCATGCGGTAAAAAAGGGCACGGTCATTGCCAAAATCAGCGGAAAAGCCCATAGCATCCTATCTGCGGAACGCGTGGCGCTGAATCTATTGACCATGCTTTCAGGGATCGCCACAAAGACCCGCGAGTACGTCAAACATATCGACCCCTACAAAGCCAAGATCACCGACACCCGCAAAACCATGCCGGGCTTAAGAGAGTTGCAAAAATACGCGGTGAGAATCGGCGGCGGATACAACCACCGCATGGGCCTTGATGAAATGATCTTGCTCAAGGACAACCACCTCAAAGTCACCGAAGGGCTTACTAAGCTTCCCAGTGTACCAAAAGGATTTAAAATAGAGGTAGAGGTGCAAAACCTCGACGAGTTTAAACACGCCATCTATTTTAAGCCGGATGTAATCATGCTGGACAATATGGAGCTTAAGGATATCAAAAAAGCGGTCAAGATTCGCAACGACACCAAATTCAAGAGCCACCACCTGCCCACAAAGTTAGAAGCCAGCGGCGGGGTAGACTTTAAAAACGTACGTAAACTCGCGGCTTCCGGAGTGGATATCATATCTATTGGCGCCCTAACGCATACGGTCAAGGCCATTGATATGAGCCTTGAGGTGTTATAATTGCCAGGCTTTAAACTTGTCTCGAAATTTTCTCCCTGCGGCGACCAACCCGGGGCAATCGACGCATTAGAAAAATCAATCCTCGCTGGCAACCGCTACCAGACATTATTAGGAGTCACCGGTTCAGGCAAGACTTTTACCCTGGCGAATCTGATCGCCAGACTTAACCTGCCCACATTAGTAATCTCCCATAACAAAACTCTGGCTGCCCAGCTTTATTCGGAATTCAAGGAATTCTTTCCCCGCAACGCGGTTGAGTATTTTGTCAGCTACTACGACTACTACCAGCCGGAAGCCTATATACCTTCCACAGACACTTATATAGAAAAAGACGCCTCCATCAATGACCGGCTAGACCGCCTGAGGCTTTCCGCCACCAGCTCCCTGATGTCGCGCAACGACGTTATCATCGTTGCCTCGGTTTCCTGCATTTACAATCTGGGCTCGCCCGATGATTACCGCCAGATGATGGTCTTCATGGAAAGAGGGCAAGTGATCTCGCGCGATGAGCTGATCTTAAGCTTTATCAGAATTCAGTACGAGCGCAATGACTATGAGTTTGTTCGGGGAAGACTTAGGGTAAGAGGGGATACGCTAGAAATATTTCCAACCTATCAGGAAAAGGCTTTGCGCGTAATTCTAACAGAGGACTCCATCGAGAAAATCCAGGAATTCAATCCGGTAAGCGGAGAGATAATCAGCGAGCTGGAAAAAACAGCGGTCTATCCGGCCAAACACTTTATAGTCTCACAAGACAGAATTGGCGCAGCGGTCAAAGACATCCTGGATGAGTTGAATCTCAGGCTTGAATTTCTGCGGGCTCAGGGAAAACTTCTGGAAGCCCAACGACTTGAATCGCGCACCAAGTACGATTTAGAAATGCTTAAGGAGATCGGCTACTGCCACGGGATAGAAAATTATTCCAGGATACTCTCCGGCAGGCCTACAGGAGCGCGGCCCTACTGCCTAATCGATTACTTCCCCAAAAACTATCTCACCATTATCGACGAGTCTCACGTAACTATCCCCCAGATCCGCGGCATGTACGAAGGGGATAAAGCCAGGAAGAATGTTCTGGTGGACTACGGTTTCAGGCTCCCGTCATGCCTAGACAACCGTCCGCTAAAATACGTTGAGTTCAACAGCTTGATCAAACAGGCCGTGTTCGTATCGGCCACGCCGGATGAATATGAGACGGAGCTTAGCAAAGATTTAATCATGGAACAAATTATCCGGCCAACCGGCCTGGTTGACCCGGAAATAGTTATCCACCCCACAGAAAGCCAGATTGATGATCTAATGCAGGAAATAAAGGCCAGGGCTGCCAATGGCGAGCGCACGCTGGTCACCACCCTGACCAAGCGTATGTCTGAAGACTTAACTAATTATTTACAAGAGAGAGGATTGAAGGTAAAATACCTGCATTCTGAAATCCAAACCATCGAGCGCTCAAAGCTGCTCAGAGACCTGCGACAGGGGCACTTTGACTGCCTGGTGGGGATAAATCTCTTACGCGAAGGACTGGACCTTCCGGAAGTTTCGCTGGTGGCCATACTGGACGCGGATAAAGAAGGGTTTCTCCGCTCCGCAACTGCCCTTATCCAGGTAGCCGGCCGCGCCGCGCGCAATATCAACGGCAAAGTGATAATGTACGCGGACACCCTGACTCACTCGATCAAGAAAGCAGTCTCGGAAAGCAACCGCAGGAGAAAAATCCAGCTTGAGTTTAACCAAAAGAATATGATCACCCCTCGCTCTGTCCAGAAGGCGATAAAAGAGGGCATAGAAGACCTGGCTCGGGCAGATGAATTTGTCCGCGACCTGACCGGACAGGCTAAAGACGAATTCGAATTAAACAGGTTCATTGCCGAACTGGTTTACGAAATGGAGCTTGCTGCGCGCAACCTTCAGTTTGAGAAAGCAGCAAACTTGAGAGATAAAATCATGGAATTAAAAAATGCTACTGGCCGTTGATATAGGTAATACTTTTATTACCCTTGGGGCGTTCCGGGGCAGGCGCCTGGTTAAGCGCGCTACCTTGCCCACAAAAAACAAGACCCATTTCTATGGCCTAAAGAATTTTATTTCCGGCAATACAATAGAAGACGCTATAATCTGCAGCGTTGTCCCACAGGCAACCGTAGCCCTAGCTAAGGACTTGCGCAGATTAATAGGCACAAAGCCCTATATAGTAGGTAAGAATATCCGCGTGCCGGTAAAAAATCTCTACCACATGCCTAATCAGGTCGGGATGGACCGCTTAGTAAACGCCTATGCCGGTATTAAGCTTTACAAAGCTCCGCTGATAGCGGTTGACTTCGGTACTGCCATCACTTTTGACGTAGTCTCTAAAAAGGGAGAATACTTAGGCGGAATGATCCTCCCGGGATTAAGAATCTCCCTCGAAGCCCTAGCAGAGCGCACCGCGCTCCTGCCGCGAATAAAGCTATCCAGGCCCAAAGAATTTATCGGCAAGGACACCAGAAACAGCATGCTTAGCGGGATCATTTACGGCTTTGCCGCGCTTACCGACGACCTTTCCCAAAGAATAAAGCGCCTGATCGGGAAAAACGCCCGGGTAATCGGCACGGGAGGAAACATCAAGTTGATTTGCAAATACTGCAAAAAGATTGATGTAGTCGACCGGGATATCACTTTGAAAGGCTTAAATCTCATCTACGAGGCCGCAAAATGCAAAAAATATTGAGAATCATGCTTATACTGCTGATTCTATCCGCCATGAGCTTTAGTGTGGGCTTTGCCGAAGTCAGCGATGAATTCACTCAAAAGATATTGAATCTAAAGTGGATAGCATATTCGCCCACACAATACAACCCTACAAATGAAAATTTCCCGGCAGAAGACACCATATACACCGACCTGCAGCTGCTCTATCAGGCGGGATTTCGCGGAATAGTCACTTACAGTTCCTACAACACATTCTCCGAGATTCCGCGCATCGCCCGGGAAATCGGGTTTGAGGGCGTGATCATGGGAATATGGGATATCAACAACCAGGAGGAACTGATAAACGCTGAACTTGCTAACCAGCACGTTGACGGCTACTGCATGGGAAACGAAGGTCTTAATTGCCGCTATGATTTGGAGGAATTAACTAGCGCCATTGCCCGCCTTAAGGAATCCACCGGAAAACCGGTGACCACTACCGAGCAGGTCTTCGACTATCACAATAAAGATGTGCTTGATATTGGTGACTGGATATTCCCCAATATCCATCCGTTTCTAAGCGAGATCCGAAGCCCGAAAAAAGCCGCCACCTGGATCGAAAAACACTACTCAATACTTTCAAGACACGCCGGAACAAAACTGATCATCTTTAAAGAAGTGGGCTGGCCCACATCGGGAACTAGGGAAGCCACGGCATCCAACCAGAAAGAATTCTTTCTAGCCTTCGAAAAAAAAGGCATCCCATTCATTTATTTTGAGGCCTTTGACCAGTACTGGAAAAGAGACCTTCCGGTTGAGCCATACTGGGGCCTGTTTGACAAAAACAGAAAAGCCAAAAAGTTTATCGCACCGACTTTAATATGAAAGGACTTCAAATGAAATCCACTATTATTCCCGTGGCTTTATTTATTATTGCCTTCTCAATAACCCCGCTAAAAGCACAGAACGGCGCATTTCCCGCGACAGTGCTTGAACTCAAAGAGCAAATAATTGAACTCCAGAACAAAGGAACACTTGGAATAAAAAACTTCCTGCCATGCTCGCAGATATCCACCCTCGGCTCATACACGATCCTTGGCGAAGCTAAATTCAAACAGAACGAGACTCTTTATGTGTATTTTGAACCGGTCAATTTCTCCACTTCTAAAACAAACGGAAAATATGAGATCTGGCTTACCGAAGATATCATGATACAGAATGATAAAAAAGAGACGCTTATGGAAAAACCGGGAATAATGGAAAACCATTACATGTCGGATTCCCCCATCCTGGACATTTATTTCAATAACCATGTAGAGTTCGACAATGTCCCCGCAGGAAAATACATCTTCAAAGTCATCCTCTACGATAAACTCAAAAACACCTCTGCCAGCGAAAGCCTCCCCTTTGAAGTGGTTGAAGAGCAAAAGCCCGCGGAACAACAAAAATAAAATTTACTTGACAAACTTCAGTTTATCTTTATAATTAGCACTCTGTAAGGTGGAGTGCTAATTTATCTACCCAAATCAACCAGGAGGTGTAACAAATGAACATCCAACCATTGGGAGATCGCGTCGTAGTTCAGCCCTTAGAAGCTGAAAGCAAGACCAAGGGCGGGATACTTTTGCCGGATACCGCAAAAGAGAAACCGCAAGAGGGTAAAATCGTAGCTGTAGGAAAAGGCAAGGTACTGGATAGCGGCGCAGTCCAAGCGCTGGAAGTCAAAGTCGGAGACAAAGTCCTGTACGCAAAGTATACAGGCAATGAGATCACCACCAAAGACGGGGAAGAGCTCTTGATCATGCGCGAAGAAGATATCCTCGCGATCATTAAATAGATCCCTCGCCTAAACGCCCCGAAAATCTCTTCGACATTTTCGGGGCAGGCTTCGGGATAATTTACCTACCCGTAATAGCGGGTAAATTAAGGAGGAAATAAGTTATGGCAAAACAATTATTATTTCAGGATGAAGGCCGCAGAAAAATGCTTAGCGGCGTGGAGCAGCTTGCCCGTGCGGTGAAAGTCACCCTCGGCCCCAAAGGGCGCAACGTGGCTTTGGATAAAAAATTCGGCTCACCGACCATCACCAAGGACGGTGTCACCGTAGCCAAGGAAATAGAGCTAGAAGACGCCTTTGAGAATATGGGCGCCCAGATGGTCAAAGAAGTAGCGGAAAAGACTTCCGACATCGCAGGCGACGGCACCACTACCGCGACCGTACTTGCCGAGTCCATCTATCGCGAAGGCTTAAAAAACGTCACTGCCGGAGCTAACCCGATGGCTTTGAAACGCGGGATAGAGAAAGCAGTAGAAAAAGTATTCGAAGAGCTGAAAAAGCTTTCCACCCCAATCAAAGATAAAAAAGAAGTAGCTCAGGTAGCTTCCATCGCCGCCAACTGCGACACCGCTATCGGCGACCTGATTGCTGAAGCTATGGATAAAGTCGGCAAAGACGGAGTTATCACCGTTGAAGAAGCCAAATCAACCGCCACCACCCTGGAAGTGGTCGAAGGCATGCAGTTTGACAAGGGATATCTATCCCCATACTTCGTAACTGATGCAGAGAGAATGGAAGTCATCCTGGATGACCCATATATCCTTATCTATGAGAAAAAGATATCCTCTTTAAAGGATATGCTTCCTTTGCTGGAGAAAGTCGCCAGGACCGGAAAACCGCTTATGATCATCGCCGAAGAAGTCGAGGGCGAAGCATTAGCCACATTAGTGGTGAACAAAATCCGCGGCACCCTATCGATTGCCGCAGTCAAAGCTCCCGGTTATGGAGATAGACGCAAAGCCATGCTTGACGATATCGCGGTGCTAACCGGCGGAAAAGCCATCACCGAAGACCTCGGACTCAAGCTTGAAAACATTGATGTAGAAGACCTCGGACGCGCAAAGAGAGTAAAAATAGACAAAGAAAACACCACTATTGTCGAAGGCGCAGGCAAGTCTCAGGCCATCAACGCCAGGATCGCCCAGATCAAGAAACAGATCGAAGACACCGATTCTGATTACGACAAAGAGAAATTGCAGGAGCGCCTAGCGAAGTTAGCCGGCGGCGTAGCAGTTATCAATGTCGGAGCGGCGACCGAAACCGAAATGAAAGAAAAGAAAGCCCGCGTGGAAGATGCATTACACGCCACCCGCGCAGCCGTAGAAGAGGGGATCATCCCCGGCGGCGGAGTAGGGCTTTTACGCACCATCCCGGCTCTAGAGAAGATGAAGCTCGAGGGGGATGAAAAGATCGGCGTAGATATCGTACGCCGCGCGTTAGAGGAACCTCTCCGACAGTTGGCCAGCAATGCCGGACTGGAAAGTTCGGTAGTGGTACAGCGCATCAAAACCGAAAAAACCAACGTAGGATTAAACCTCAACACCAACGAGTACGTGGATATGATCGAGGCCGGCATCATTGATCCGACCAAGGTCACTCGTTCTGCCCTGCAGAATGCAGCAAGCATTGCTGCGTTACTCCTGACCACCGAAGCAGTCGTCACCGACAGGCCGGAAAAAGATGAGAAGATGCCGGGCATGCCAGGCGGCGGCGGAATGGGTGGCATGGGTGGAATGGGCGGAGGAATGTATTAAACTGAAAAGTTAAGATATATACACCTTGGCTTATAGGTGTGCCAAGTGTCCCGTCCAAAAAGGACGCACCCGCTGATCCTATAAAGCGGGGTGCAGCTTTCTGCGGGAAAAGGGCGAAGGTTAAAAACTTCGCCCTTTTTATTTCTCTACCTTTGTGATAGAATCAATCTATGATATTAGCCTTAATAACATTATCTTTCCTCATTGGCTTTGCCTGTGGCGTCTTGCTTATCCTTAAAAAAAAGCCCAAGGCTCCAACAGATATAGAATCCTCCCTCAAACGCGCAGTGATCATCCCTCAGGCTTTACCTCCTAAGCCTTCTGAAACCGAGATTATACAGAAAGAGCGCGCTACGACTATGGAAAAAAAGATCCTCTACGAAGAGGAGCTTTCTTTAATTTTTAAGATGGGGCGTGATATCTTCACCAACGTAACCCACGAAAATATTGCCAAGAGCATCGCGGAGAGCGCTAATAAAATGGTCAACGCTCAGATCTGCACCGTACTCCTGCAGGACAGAAGAAGCGGCATTCTGGTCCCGTTCTATAGCCACGGGGTAAAAGAAAAAATAGTCGCCGCCATGCGTTACAGGTTAGGAGAGAGTATTTCCGGCTGGGTTGCACTGAACAATAAAATACTAGTCGAGAACAACATCGAAAAAAGCCTCTGGTTAAAAGGGCAAAATAAGGGTGAGTATTTCCAAAACAACCTTTTAAGCATACCCTTATCCACAAAAGATCATGTCGTAGGTGTCTTAAACCTGAGCAATAAAAAATCCGGTGAGCCGTTTACCGAGGAAAATATTGATTTTTTGAAAGGGCTAGTCACTGAGGCATCCATTGCCTTGCAAAACGCCAGCCTTTATGAACAGCTTCAGGAAAGCTACCTTGAGTCCATATCAGCACTTGCCTTTGCGCTGGATGCCCGCGACGCCTATACAAAACAGCATTCGGAAAACGTCACCCGCTACGCCGTAGCCATCGCCGAAGAGATGAACCTTAAACATTTTCAGGTCGAGCAGATCCGCAAAGCCGGGATGCTGCATGATATAGGCAAAATAGGGATACGCGACGGAGTGCTTCTTAAACCCATTCGGCTAAGCGACACGGAATATAACGTCATAAAACAGCACGCCCTGAAAGGCGAGGCCATAGTCAACGCCCTGCCTTTCTTAAAAGAAGAGGCAAAGCTGATCAAGCACCACCATGAAAAATACGACGGGACAGGCTACCCTGACGGGTTGATCGGCCAGGCTATAGAGCTTGGCGCACGCATACTGGCCGTAGCTGATTCTCTGGACGCCATGATCTCAGACAGAGTTTACCGTAAAGCCCTAGGATTAAATTTTGCCTGCGAAGAGCTTAAAATTCAAAGCGGCAAACAGTTTGACCCGGAAGTAGTCAACGCGTTCCTGCGGCTGACCGAGAAAAATCCCGCTTTTTTTGCCTCAAAATAAGTATTGACAACCGTTAAACTATAGTGTAAAATTCACACATTCCTCTCAGAAAAAAATCTCATTAAAAAAATTAGAGGTAAACGCGTAACTAGCCTTATAACAATAACTTACATAATTATTAATCTAATTTCCGACCAGTTAAATCGGAGAAATTGAGGAGCTAATCAATGGCAGAGTGGATAGGTATCGGCAGACGCGCCCGCAGATGTTACGGTTTCGATGAAATCGCCCTTGCGCCCGGCACACAGACAACCAACCCTAATGAAGTAGATTGTTCCTTTGCCATAGACGGAAAAAGATTCAAAGTCCCTATCGTTGCCGCAGCCATGGACGGCGTGGTGGATGTTGTTTTCGCTTCCGAAATGTCTAAATTAGGCGGTATTGCCGTGCTTAATCTTGACGGAGTGCAGACCCGCTACGAAAATCCCGCTGAAGTCTTGGAACAGATCTCCAAAGCCTCACCAGAAAAAGCCACCCAGCTGATGCAGTCGATTTACACTACACCCATCAAAGACAAGCTAGTCTCAAAAAGAGTGGCGGAACTGAAGAAAAAAAAAGCCACCGCGGTAGTCAGCTGTATCCCGGCGCACGCGAATAAATTCGCCAAGCTTGCAATAGCTGCCGGAGCAGATATGTTCGTAGTGCAATCAACCGTAACCTCCACCAAGCACATCACCAAAGAATATAAGAGCCTGGACCTGACCAAATTCTGCAAATCCGTGAAGATCCCGGTCATATTCGGAAATTGCGTGACCTATGAAACGACTCTGGCGCTAATGGAAACCGGAGCAGCCGCGCTGCTTATCGGCGTAGGACCGGGAGCCGCCTGCACCACCCGCGGAGTGTTAGGAATAGGCGTTCCTCAAGTAACTGCCACCGTTGATGCCGCTGCCGCGCGCGATTTTTATTTCAAGAGATCCGGAAAATACGTGCCTATCATCACCGACGGCGGCATGAATCGCGGCGGAGATATCTGCAAAGCCTTTGCCTGCGGAGCTGACGCGGTAATGATCGGCTCAAGCTTTGCCCGCGCCAAAGAAGCGCCCGGTCGAGGATACCACTGGGGCATGGCCACATCACACGTGAATCTCCCCAGAGGTACCCGCATCTACGTAGGCACCACCGGATTACTAAAAGAGATCCTGTTCGGGCCTGCCAATGTAGATGACGGCTCACAGAACCTTATCGGAGCATTAAAGACTTCCATGGGTACGCTTGGCGTATCCAATATCAAACAGATGCGCGATGTAGAAGTGATCATCGCGCCTTCGATCCAGACCGAAGGAAAGATCTTCCAGGTCGGACAGAGAGTGGGGATGGGCAAATGACCAGACAAACGGTTTTGATCCTGGATTTCGGTTCACAGTACACTCAGCTGATCGCAAGGCGCGTCAGAGAAAACAAGGTCTTCTCCAAGATCATCCCCTACAACACGCCTGCAAAAGAAATCGCCGCCATGGCTCCCAAAGGACTGATCCTTTCCGGAGGCCCGGCATCCGTAAATGAGAAGAAGAGCCCTGTTCCTGATAAAGGCATTTTTAAATTAGGCATCCCGATACTTGGCATCTGCTACGGCATGCAGGTGATGGCTGAGGTGCTGGGAGGAAGAGTAAAACACACTAAAGTTCGCGAATTCGGAAAAACCGAATTATTCATAGACGACAACGCTAACCTTTTTATGCGCCTACCGGGAAACTTCACCTGCTGGGCAAGCCATGGCGACCATGTGATCAAGGTACCGCCGGGATTCCATACCAGCGCGCACACCATGAACGCACCGCTGGCAGCCATGTCAAACTCCAAGAAGAAACTATTTGGAGTACAGTTTCACCCTGAGGTCACCCATACCGAAAAAGGCTCCCAGATCTTAGGAAACTTTCTCTTTAAAATCTGCGGGTGTCTTGCCCGCTGGACCATGGAGTCATTTATAAAAGAAGCTGTTGACAACATCAAAAAAACCGTAGGAAAAGACAAGGTTGTGCTGGGCTTAAGCGGCGGAGTGGATTCATCGGTAGTAGCCATTCTCCTACACAGAGCCATCGGAAGGAATTCCCGTTGTATCTTTATCGATAACGGGCTGCTGCGTAAAGATGAGCCTCAACAGATAGAGAAAATCTTCAAAAGCATGTACCACCTTAATCTAGATTACAAAGAAGGCAGCAAACGATTCCTCACCAGACTTAAAGGTATAACCGAGCCGGAAGAAAAAAGAAATATCATTGGAGATGAGTTTGTAAAAATGTTCGAAGAGGAAGCTGATAAAGTCAAAAGCGCCAAATACTTGGCCCAGGGTACACTTTACCCTGACGTCATCGAATCTATCTCGGTTACCGGAGCTCCTTCAAGCCGCATCAAGAGCCACCACAATGTCGGCGGCCTGCCAAAACACATGAAATTAAAGCTTGTCGAGCCATTGCGCGACCTATTCAAAGACGAAGTCCGGCTTATCGGTAAAGAATTAGGCCTGCCAGATTCCATCATCTACCGTCAGCCGTTCCCGGGCCCGGGCCTGGCTATCCGCATAATAGGAGAAGTCACCAAAGAACGCCTTGATCTTTTACGCGAGGTAGACCGCAGGGTAATGGATGAGATCTGCTCTGCCGGACTTTACGAAAAAGTCTGGCAGTCATTCGCCGTGCTTCTGCCCTTTAAGACCGTCGGAGTCATGGGCGATGAGCGCACCTACGAGAACGTTGTGGCCTTGCGCTGTGTTGAAAGCTTCGATGGCATGACCGCTGACTGGACAAAGCTTCCTTACGAAGTCCTTGAAAAAATCTCCAATCGCATCATCAACGAAGTAAAAGGCGTAAACCGCGTTGTTTACGATATCAGCTCCAAGCCTCCCGCGACCATTGAGTGGGAATGATTTAACGCTTACTCCATTGACGCGGTAACTTTCCGTAAGATATGCCTCATTCCGAGTTCATCCACCTGCACCTGCACACGCAGTTCAGCCTCCTTGACGGCGCATGCCGCATCCCTGAACTCCTAAAACTTGCCGCAGAATACAAAATGCATTCCCTGGCCATCACCGACCACGGAAACATGTTCGGAGCCATAGATTTCTATGTCGAGGCTCAGAAAGCCGGGATAAAGCCTATCGTAGGCTGTGAAGTGTATGTCGCCCCCAACAGCCGGCTGGATAAGACCGCTTGCGGCATAGCTGATGCATCCTACCACCTGATACTCCTTGCCCGCGACGAGACCGGCTACCAGAACCTGATGAAGCTTGTCTCCATAGGCTACCTCGAAGGTTTTTATTACCGCCCCAGAATTGATAAAGAGATCCTTGCCCAACACTCAAAAGGCCTGATCGCACTAAGCGCCTGCCTCAAAGGCGAAGTTCCTGTGCTGCTGCAGCAAAACCGCTTTAACGACGCCCTAAAAATGGCGGACACCTACGCAACAATCATGGGCAAAGGCAATTACTACCTTGAGATCCAGGAAAACGGGATCCCCGAACAAAAGGCCGTTAACTCCGGTTTGATCAAATTATCCAAAGAGCTGAATCTCGGGCTGGTGGCTACCAACGACGTGCATTATCTTGCCAAAGCCAATGCTTTAAGCCATGAGGCCTTGCTATGCATCCAGACCCAAAGCACCCTGGATGATCCCAACCGCATGCGCTTTCCGACCGAGGAATTCTATTTCAAATCTCCGCAGGAAATGAAAAAACTTTTTGCAGAAGTTCCAGAGGCGATCAGCAATACCTTAGAGATCGCCGGAAGGTGCAACCTGGAGTTGGATTTCACAAAAGTGCACCTGCCTAAATACGAACCTCCGGTGGGAATCAGCAAAGAGGAATACTTAGAGGAGCTGTGTGAAGAAAGCCTCAAAAAGAAATTCTCGCAAATCTCAACCGAAATTCGCGAACGCCTGGATCATGAACTCAAAATCATCAAGGATATGGGCTTTGTCAGCTATTTCCTCATCGTCTGGGACTTTATCCATTACGCAAAGAGCCAGTTTATCCCCGTAGGCCCGGGCCGCGGCTCCGCCGCCGGAAGCTTAGTCAGCTACCTATTGGGAATCACCGACCTTAACCCCTTGAAATACGGGCTGCTTTTTGAGCGCTTCCTTAACCCTGAGCGCATGGGCCTGCCGGATATCGATATCGACTTCTGCTACGAAAGAAGGCAGGAGGTCATCGATTACGTAACCAAGAAATACGGGCAGGAAAATGTCGCCCAGATCATCACTTTCGGAACCATGCAGGCGCGGGCAGTAATACGCGACGTAGGCAGGGTAATGGGTGTGGCTTACGCGGAAGTGGACCGCATCGCCAAGATGATCCCCGCAGAACCCAACACCACGCTCAAAAGCTCGCTGGAAAGCGAGTCCGAATTAAACAACCTTTATAAAAACGACGCCCAGGTAAAAAAACTTATCGACACCGGTTTGATCCTTGAAGGGCTAAACCGCCATGCCTCGGTGCACGCTGCCGGAGTAGTCATCGCGGATAAACCTTTAAACAATTACAGCCCGCTCTTTAAAACCGCAGACAATCAGATCACTACCGGATTCAGCATGGGCACCCTTGAAAAAATCGGTCTTTTGAAAGTGGATTTTCTGGGCCTGCGCACTCTTACCGTCATCAGCGAAACGGTAAAACTGATAAAAAAAACTCAAGGCATAGACTTAGACATTAACAATCTGACCCTGGACGATTTGCCCACATATAAGCTCCTGGCTCAAGCCCAGACCATGGGCATATTCCAAATTGAAAGCTCGGGAATGCGCGACCTACTGAAAAAACTTGAGCCGGAAAGATTCGAGGACCTGATCGCTTTGTTGGCTTTATACCGTCCCGGCCCTATCGGCTCAGGAATGCTTGACGATTTTATGAAACGTAAGCACGGCCAGGCTCCCATAAAATATGAGCATCCGCTGCTTGAGCCCATACTCAAAGAAACTTACGGGATCATGGTCTATCAGGAACAAATCATGCAGATCGCCTCCAGCCTGGCGGGTTTTAGCCTGGCTCAGGCGGATATTCTACGTAAAGCCATGGGCAAAAAAATCCCTGCGGTAATGGAGAAACAACGGTCAAATTTTATCTCTGGCTGCACCAAAAACGGGATAAAAGAAGGACTGGCCAGCAAAATATTCGATCTGATAGATTATTTCTCCGGATACGGCTTCAATAAATCGCACTCCACCGCCTATGCGCTGATCTCTTACCGCACCGCTTATCTAAAAGCAAATTATCCGGTTGAGTTCATGACCGCGCTGCTCACTTCTGAGCGCGACAATACCGATAAAATCGTGGAATATGTAAACGAAACGGAAAAGATGGGTTTGATAGTTCAACCGCCGGACATCAACGAAAGCGATGTGCTGTTTAAAATCGTGGACCCCAAGACCATCAGGTTCGGATTGCTGGCAGTCAAAAACGTCGGAGCCGGTGCCGCAGAATCCATAGTTGCCGGGCGAAACATCGCGAAATTCACTTCCCTTGAAGACCTTTGCTCGCGCGTTGACCTGCGCTTAGCTAATAAAAAAGTCCTGGAAGCCCTGATCAAATGCGGTGCCATGGACAGCTTCCACTTGCCCAGGGCGATGATGTTCGCAGGGCTTGGCACCATGCTGGAAGGCGCAGCGCGCACCCAGAAAGATAAAGCCAAGGGGCAGTTATCTTTTTTCGATACAGGCTTCTCGGAAAACGGCAACGGCTTAAAGAGTCCGGACAAAAGCCTTCCTTATATAAAAGAGTGGCCGGAGCCGCAGCTTCTGGCCTTTGAAAAAGAGATGATCGGCTTCTACATCACCGGGCATCCGCTGGCGCGCTACGCCAAGCAACTGAAACGCTTTACCTCCACATCCATCAGTAATCTGCACACCCATAAGGACGAAGACGAAATCAAGCTGGTCGGCCTGATCGCTAAGATCAAACAAACCGTGACCCGTGCAAAGCAGGAAAAGATGGCGATACTAAAACTGGAAGACCTTGACGGAGTAGTAGAAGCGCTGGTTTTTCCGCGCTCATTCCAGAAAATATCATGCTTCATCTTGCCCAACACCGTAGTCCTAGTCAGTGGCACGCTTGACCTTAAAGAGGATACCCCCAAGATCATCATCAACGACATGATGCCAGTAGATGAAGTTTATAAGTTGATTTCCGGAGTCAAAATCAACCTTTCCGGAGTACGTGAGAATGTTTTTGACAGCCTGAAAGAGATCTTGTCCGCATCCCGCGGGAATGTCCCCATTTACCTGCATCTGGACACCCCTACAAAATCCAAAATCCAGGTCATTGTAGGCGACAACCTATACGTCCAACCCTCAGAAAAACTTATCCAGGATATTGAAGGCCTCCTAGGAGAAGAAAGATTATCCCTGGTATTATAATAAAAGCTTGACATCCTAAGCTTTTGGAGCTATTATACTTAGCAATAGGCTTGCTTTACGGCAGGCAGAGAGGCCAAATATGACCAAAAAAGATATCGTCTTAAAAGTCTCTGATCAAACCGGAATAAAACAGATCGACGTCAAAAAAATCGTCCAAAAAACTTTTGACTGCATCGTAGAAGCCCTTGTCAGGGGAGAAAAGATAGAATTACGAAATTTCGGAGTCTTTAAGGTCAAGCAAAGGAAAAGCCGCACAGGCAGAAACCCGCGCACCAATCAAGTAATACCTGTCCCTCCCAGGAAAGTCGTGATCTTTAAATCCGGCTTGGCAATGAAACAACAGATTAGATAAATTCTCTGACCTCTCCCAATCCCAAATTTATGTACAAAAGAGTAGCTGGTACCAAAGATATTTTGCCGCAGGAAATTGCTTTGTGGCAAAGAATAGAAGACACCGCACGCCGTATATTCTCGCTCTATAATTACAAAGAATGCCGCCCGCCGCTCATCGAAGAACTCTCGCTTTTTAACCGCTCTTTAGGCGAAGGCACAGAAATCGTGCAAAAGCAGATGTTTGTCATTCATAATAAGGATGAGTCTTACGCCTTAAGGCCGGAAGGCACCGCTTCAATAGTACGCTGCTACATCGAGAATAACCTGGATAAAATCTCCGGATTCCAAAAGCTTTTTTATATCGGCCCCATGTTCAGGCTTGAGCGGCCACAAAAAGGAAGACTGCGCCAGTTTCACCACATCGGCTGCGAAGTCATCGGCTCCCGAGAAGCGTCATTAGACGTAGAGATACTCGCGCTTGCCGATAAACTTCTCAAGGATTTTGGCATTGAAGGATATGAAATAAAACTAAACAGCCTGGGATGTTTGGAAGACAAATTTAAATTAAGCGATTTTTTGCGCAAAGAGTTAAAGAGCAAGATATCCGGACTATGCGCTGACTGTCAAAGAAGATTCGACGGCAATATTCTAAGGATCCTTGACTGCAAGGTCGACGCCTGCCGGGAAGCGGTAAAAAATATCAGTCTTCATGACCAGCATTTATGCGCTGATTGCAAAACCCACTTTAGTAGGGTACGCGTTGGGCTGGACACCCTAAAGATCAAATACGCGCTTACCCCGCTTTTAGTGCGCGGCCTGGATTATTACACGGGGACAGTCTTTGAAATAACCCATCCGGATTTAGGATCTCAGGACTCCATAGGCGCCGGAGGCAGATATAACAATCTGGTCAAAGAACTGGGCGGACCGGATGTCGGGGCTATCGGATTCGCATTCGGAGTAGAAAGACTTCTTCTGACTATTAAGCCAAAAGAAGAAACAACGACAAAGAATCTTACCTTTATAATCACTCTTGGTGAAAAAGCCAAAAGCTACGGGATCAAGCTGCTCAACGAACTACGCTCTCAAGGGATTACCGCGGACACTGACTATGAAGGAAAGTCCCTGAAGGGCGCCATGCGCACGGCAAACGACTTAAACGCTAAATTTGCCCTGATCATCGGAGAAGACGAGCTCAACAATGGCTCGGTTACTATAAAAAATATGGTGACAAGCGAGCAAAAAGAAGTAAAATCAGATGACCTTAAAAGGGAGTTAATTTGCTAAGAACCCATACTTGCGGACAACTTACTGCGGCGGACGTGGATAAAGAGGTGGTGCTGTGCGGCTGGGTAGCCAGGCGCCGAGACCATGGCAAACTGATCTTTATCGATATCCGCGACAGAGACGGATTTACTCAGGTAGTCTTTATCCCAAAAGATGCTCCGGAAGCTTACAAGCTGGCGCAGGAGCTGCGCTCTGAATTCGTGATCAAGCTAAAAGGCAAGGTCAATAAGCGGCCGGCCAACACCTCTAACTCCAAGATCAAAACCGGAGAGATAGAGATACTGGCGCAAGAGCTGACCGTGCTAAACCCCAGCAATACGCCGCCTTTCGAGATCATGGACGAGATCGAGATCGGCGAAGATGTGCGGCTTAAGTACCGCTACTTGGATATGCGCAGGAATAAAGTATTCGTTAACTTTAAAATGCGTAGCCAGCTTTTCAAAATCATCCGTAATTACATGGACAAAGAAGGATTCTTCGAGTGCGAGACCCCGATACTGACTAAGTCCACTCCCGAAGGCGCGCGCGATTACCTGGTGCCCTCAAGGCTTAACCCCGGGCAGTTTTACGCGCTCCCGCAGTCGCCGCAGTTATTCAAACAGATTCTAATGGTTTCTGGGATCGAGCGCTATTACCAGATCGCCAAATGTTTCCGCGACGAGGACCTACGCGCTGACCGCCAGCCGGAATTTACACAGCTTGATATCGAGATGTCTTTTATTGAAGAAGAAGACATCTTCAAACTTACTGAGGGACTGATGCAGCTAGTGTTAAAAGAGCTTAAAGGAATAGAGATCAAAATCCCTTTCCCACGCATCACCTATAAAGAGGCAATGGAAAAATACGGCTGTGATAAACCGGATATGCGTAAAGACGTAAACTCCGACTTCGCTTTTGTCTGGGTAGTAGATTTCCCGCTTTTTAAATATAACGAAGAGGAGAAACGCTGGGACAGCGAACACCATCCTTTTACCTCGCCAAGCCCTGACTCGCTAGATATCCTGGAAAGCGACCCGGCAAAAGTCAAATCCCGATCCTATGACCTGGTGCTTAACGGCAACGAAATAGGTTCAGGCTCTATCAGGATCCACAGCCAGAAACTACAAGAGCGCATCTTTAGAATCATCGGCATTGACGAAGCGCAGGCGCATAGCCGCTTCGGGTTTCTATTGGAAGCATTTCAGTTCGGCGCACCGCCGCACGGCGGAGTAGCCTTCGGCATGGATAGATTACTGGCAATACTGGCTGGTGAGGCCAGCATCAGGGAAGTGATCACCTTTCCCAAAACGAGCGCGGGGACCTGCCCTTTAACCAACGCGCCTTCAGACGTAGATGAGAAGCAGTTAAAAGAATTGAATTTAACCATTAGGAAGGAAAGGGGAAAAACATGAAATACGCGGCATTATTATTGGGTCTGTGTTTTATTTTATCGGGTTGCGTGGTCAGAACCTACACCATGACCAAGGATAGAGTCGACCAGAATCTATCGCAAGGTAACAAAGGATACCTCATGGGCCAAAGCCCTACAGAGGAGAAAGTTAGAAAATCCACCCGCGACACTCAGGTGCTTGAAATAGAGTTCGGGAAAAATGTAAAGGCTAAAAAAGGCCAAGCAGTTAGCCCCGCAGTCCAGGAACCGGCCCCTATCCAGGAAGAGCCTACAATGGAAAACGTTGAGCCGGCATCAGTAGAACCTACGGCACCCGCATGCGAAAAATATAAAGTACAAAAAGGCGATACCTTGCAGAAAATTTCCGAGAAATTCTATGGCACCAGCAAAAAATGGCACAAGATCTTCGAAGCTAACAAAGACGCGATGAAAACCCCAGACAAGATCTATCCAGGAAAAACCATCTGCGTGCCGACGGACGGAAAGATTGAGACAAAAGAACCCGCGGAGAACCTGAAATAGTGAATAAGATCATAAAAATAGAATCTAACAGCGAAGCAAGGATTCTATTCGGGGCGCATGACGCGAATGTCCGGACCATTGAAAAAGCTTACAAAGTAAAGATCACTGTCCGCGCGGAACACCTGAAGTTAAGCGGCACAACCAGCAACATCAAAAAAGCGGGTGAGCTGATCGAGTTTATCCTCAGCTCCATCCGCTCAGGACAGTCGGACCTGGGCTCTACAGACTTCGCTTACCTGGTGGCTAATTTCAAGAAGCCACAGGGCAGGCAGTCTCTGGATATGCCCGAGCAGCAGGTGACCCACACCTCAAGCGGTAAACAAATCGGCCCCAAGACCAAAGGCCAGCGCGAATATGTGGAGGCAATCAGAGAATTCGATATCGTCTTTGGTATCGGCCCGGCAGGCACAGGAAAAACGTACCTGGCCATGGCAAACGCGGTGGAGGCACTTAAAAAACAGGAAGTGCGTAGGATCATCCTGACCCGGCCAGCGGTGGAAGCCGGAGAGTCGCTGGGATTCTTGCCCGGAGACTTGCACGCCAAGATCTCACCGTACCTTCGGCCCTTATACGATGCGCTCTACGATATGATGGAGGCAGAACGCATTGAGAAATATATCGAGACAGGCATTATTGAGGTAGCACCGCTTGCCTACATGCGCGGCAGGACCCTCAATGATGCTTTTATCGTGCTGGATGAGGCGCAGAATTGCACCGCAGAACAAATGAAAATGTTTCTCACCCGCCTGGGATTTGACTCTAAGGCAGTGATCACGGGGGACATGACCCAAAGCGACCTGCCTGACGGAAAACCCCTAGGGCTAATGCAGGCACAAGAGATCTTAAAAGAAATTGAAGGAATCAAATTTATTTATTTCACCGGTTCAGATGTAGTCAGGCACGCCCTAGTACAAAGGATCATCGAAGCCTATAGCAAGATCTCTCCCGCGCGGCAACCTTAAAGACTTACAAGCTCATGACTAAAAAAGAATCAAACTTAAAAACGTCATTCTACATCTGGAGCGCCACAGTCTTTATTGCCAGCTACCTGTGCGGCATCAACCTGATCGTCCCGACTTTTCTGATGTTGATAGCGGGATATTTCTATATCACCAACAAAAATCCCAGCCGCGCGTTATTCCTTAACACTGCGCTCCTTTACCTAATAACCCTGGTAACCGGATATTACTGTATAAAAAACAAGTTGCCGATCTTCGTCATCCCCTTTACTTTGGCCCCAATGCTGGCAACCCTGTTATTCCTTGACCTGGATATAGCCAGATTCATAGCTGTAGCGGGCGGCATATCAGTAGCCTTCATACCCAACGCGCCATTCATGGTGCTGCCATTTTTTATCGTCAACGGAATACTTTCCAGCTATTTTGTGTATAAGGCCCGTAAACGCAGCACCATCATCAAAAGCGGCGCCGCGATCGGCCTAGCACAAGTGCTGACGCTTATCTTTATCGAACGATTCTGGATAGGAACGCCGGATAGATACCTTATTCTATTTTTAAACGGCTTGATCACAGCAATAGTCGTACTGGGAGTGCTTCCTATATTTGAGTACTTATTTAAAACTGTTACCAATATCAGCCTTCTTGAGCTGGCTGACTCCAATCATCCGTTACTGCAGCGAATGATACTAGAAGCGCCAGGCACTTACCACCACAGCCTAGTCGTTGGCAATCTATCAGATGCTGCCTGCAAGGAAATCGGCGCGAACAACCTGCTTGCAAGGGTGGGCGCATATTACCACGATATCGGTAAAATTGAAAAAGCTGAATACTTCAGCGAAAACCAGATCATCGCCCAAAACAAACATGACACGCTTTCTCCAGACATGAGCAAACTGATCATCATGAACCATGTCAAAAACGGCGTAGAGCTGGCTAAAAAATATCGCATTACCCCGAGCCTTATCGGATTTATCCAGCAACACCACGGAAACAGCCTCGTATACTATTTTTACCGCAGGGCAATAGAGAGCCTTGAGGAAGACAGCACCATAAAAGAAGAGGGATTCCGTTACCCCGGACCAAAACCAAGCACAAAAGAAACCGCGATAGTACTCTTGGCTGATTCAGTGGAAGCAGCAACCCGGGCCCTAAAAGACCCGACAGTAGCAAAAATAGAAGAAGTGGTGCACAAAGTGATCAACAACAAATTCATCGATGGCCAGCTGGATGAGTGCGATTTAAAACTTAAGGACATAGAAAGAATTTCGGCGGTATTCATCCGCATACTCGGCGCAATTTACCACAGCCGCATCCCCTATGGTGATGACAAAAACACCGAACATAATCATAAAAAATCTGCAAAAGAAGATCTCCATTTCCCCGATAAGGATAAAAAAAGCAATTCTTAACGCCATTCTTAAAGAAGGCGTAAAGAAAAGCGGAGAGATCACTGTCTGCTTTGTCACCGATGCTCAGATCAAGAAATTAAACGTTAAATTCCTTAAACACAACCGGCCCACAGATGTGATCAGTTTTGATATTTCCAATGACCCAAATAAATTTATAGCAGATATCGCGGTATCTACGGATACCGCGATCCGAAACTCTAAAGCTTATCACACTACACCGAGACAAGAACTCCTGCTTTACGCTATCCACGGAATACTGCATTTAATAGGTTACAACGACTCAACCGCACCACAACGCGCAATCATGCGCAGGAAAGAATCACTCTATGGCCATCCATAAAACAGAAGCAATAGTCATACAAAAAAGGCCTTTTCGCGAGACCTCACTGATCGTGGATTTCTATACGCGGGGCTTCGGAAAAATGAGCGGCCTGCTTAAGGGCATCCGCACTGATTTAAAGAAATTCGCCAGTACAGTCGAGCCATTTTCCTTCAATGAAATAATCTTTTATGAAAAAAGAACGTCTTCTTTGCACTTAGTCTCTCAAGCGGACTCCCTGAATAACTTTGACCCCATAAGGCAAAGCATCTCTAAGATCTCGGCAGCCAGCCTTATGATGGATCTCCTGAGCGCGGTGATGCCCGCGGAAGATAAAAACGAGGAGGTCTTTGATTTTACGCTCATGTGTTTAAAAGAGTTGGCTGTTACCAATAGCCCTGAGAAAATCATGACCATCTATAAGATCAAGATGCTAGCACTCTCCGGATTTAAGCCGCACTTTGACTCCTGCATCTCCTGCGGCGACCGGATCATGGGCCAATCAAAATTCAGCCTAACACTTGGCGGACTTTTGTGCCCAAATTGTTTCGCTAAAGATTTCTCGGGACGTTCCATTTTCCGGGGGACTGTCGCCTCAATACTACATATCGAACGCAATGATTTCCGCAATAACCTCAGCTTAGGTATGAACCCGGATATCAAAAAAGAACTGGAGATCATTCTTAACGCTTTTATCAACTTTCATCTGGAAAGAGAATTAAAATCCCAGAGAGTTATAAACAAGCTAGCAGTACCAGTATAGGGGAGGGTCCACTATGAAAATTGCTATTGTCGGCGCAGGCGCCATTGGGTCGCTTCTTGCGGCTTTATTATCCAAATCTAAAGAAGAAATCTGGGCGCTGGATAAAGATAAGGAACGCACTGGCAAAATTAGCCGCCAAGGCATCGCGGTAGAAGGGCTCTCTAACTTTAAGGCGGATATCAAAGCCACATCCGACCCGCAGGAGATCGGCCATGTGGATCTAGCAATCATCTGCGTCAAATCCTACCACACCAAAGAAGCGATAGCTTTCTCAAAGCCGCTCATCGGCGCCAAAACCATAGTCTTAACTTTACAAAACGGCTTCGGCAATGTAGAAGTGATCAGCGAAATCGTTGGCAGCGATAAAGTATTGGGAGGGGTGACCAATGCCGGAGCTACCCTGATCGACCACGGCAAGGTCCGCTACGCCGGAAAAGGGGAAACAGTAATCGGCATGCTCGATAGCCGGATCACTATCGAAATGCGCTATATTAGAGAACTATTTAATAAAGTAGGCCTGGAAACAAAGATCTCCCGGGACATAAAAGGGCTGATCTGGTCAAAACTGATCATAAATGTAGGTATAAACGCGCTCACCGCCATCACCCGCCTGAACAACGGCAGTCTTGTGGAATTTGACGGAACACGTAAGATCATGCGCGATGCGGTGACTGAAGCGGTGAAAGTCGCCAAAAGAAAACGAATCAAGCTGATATACGATGACCCGCTAGCAAAAGTAGAAGCTGTCTGCGAAGCGACTTCCGGAAATGTCTCATCCATGCTTCAGGACGTGCTGAGAAAAAAGCGCACCGAGATCGACTTCATCAACGGGGTGATTGTGCGCCAGGGCCAGGAAATGGGAATCGCTACGCCCATCAACTCCATACTTGTAGACTTAGTCAAGACGATTGAGACAAGCTATAAATCATCTGTAAGCACTGAGTAGCGGCCGCCTTGTACTGTTTCTCGCGGGGGCGCTCGTTTTGCCCCTGCGAGGCAAAACTTCGCTCGGCCTGCGGACCTCGCTCTCACCTGCAAGTGATAGCGGGTGATCCATGCCCGCTCGGTTCCTCGGACGCCCCGCTCGAAATCAGTCCAAGTCAGCCGCTAACAACAAGCTTGCTGATAAATGGTAGGTTTAGCGGGTGGCTTGGCTTGATCCGAGCACGGCAAAAAGCCGCATGAAAAGCGTAGAGATAGCGCGGATATTTCGCGACATTGCTAAAATATTAGAGATCAAAGGCGAGAATGTGTTCCGCGTGCGCGCTTATGAGCGCGCGGCGCAAAGCGTAGAAGACCTGCCGAACCTACTGGAAAAGTATATTAAGGAAGACCGCCTGCAGGAAATCCCCGGAATCGGTAAGGAGCTGGCTGAGCGGATAAAAGAATACTCTGCAACCGGCAAGATCAAGTTATTCGAAGACCTGAAGAAAACTATCCCACCCGGACTACTTGAACTATTAAGGATTCCTTCCGTAGGCCCTAAGACCGCAAAACTGCTATTTGACCGGTTAAAGATCAAAAGCATCGCCAGCCTTGAAAAAGCTATACAAGCTAAAAAGCTTATTGGACTTGCCGGTATAAAAGAAAGAACAATTGAGAATATCCAAAAAGGTATCGCTATCGTCAAACGCGGCCAAGAACGCATGACTCTTGCCCAAGCTACTGCTACTGCCCAGGAATTCATCGAGCCTTTAGAGAAGCTTCCTGAAGTAAAAAGAATTTCAACCGGCGGCAGCCTCAGGCGCAGAAAAGAAACTGTGCGCGATGTTGACATTCTCATCGCCTCTGACAAACCCAGAGACATAATGCATTCCTTTGTCAATCTTCCGATGGTGCGCGACGTCACTGCGGAAGGAAAGACTAAGGCTTCTGTACGCACCAAAAACGATTCTCAGATAGATTGCCGTGTAGTTGAAGACAGATCATTCGGAGCTGCTCTAATGTACTTCACCGGCTCTAAAGAATTCAATATCAAAATTCGCCAGCTGGCCATAAAAAAAGCCCTTAAAATCAATGAATACGGGGTGTTCCGTAAAGACAAATTTATTTGCGGCAGAACTGAAAAAGAAGTATTCAAAATCCTTGGCCTGTCCTTTATACCTCCAGAACTACGCGAAAATAGCGGTGAGATAGAGCTATCACTCAAAAACAAGCTACCAAAACTAGTCACGCTCAACGACATCAAGGGCGACCTACACTCACATTCTACCTGGTCCGACGGAAACAACACCATTGAAGAAATGGCTCAAGCCGCGATAAAGCTCGGCTACTCCTATATCGCTATCACCGACCACTCCCAAAGCCTTAAAATCGCCAATGGCCTTACCCCCGCGGAATTAAAAAAGAAAAAGGCAGAAATAGAACGGATAAACAAAAAACTGAAGAACTTCCGCATTCTCTACGGCACAGAAGTAGATATCGACTCTCGGGGCAAAACCGATTATCCTGACAAAATCTTGGCAGAGTTCGATATTGTGATCGGTGCTATCCACACCGGGTTTAAACAATCCAGAGCCCAGATCACCAAACGACTCGTAAGCGCTTGCAAAAATAAATTCGTAAATATCATCGCTCATCCCACCGGAAGACTCTGGGGGGTACGCGAGGCTTTTGATCTAGATATAGATGAAATATTTAAGGCAGCTTCCGGAACAAAAACGTGCCTCGAGATCAACTCTTATCCACAAAGGCTCGACCTAAACGATATAAACTGCCGCAGGGCAAAAGAATTGGGAGTGAGGATCTCTATCGGAACCGACTCACACACTGCCCAACAGCTTCAATCCATGCAGCTTGGTGTATCCGTAGCCCGCAGAGGTTGGCTTACCTCAAAAAACATCATCAATGCCTTGCCGCTTGAAAAATTGTTTAAATCGATCAGAAAATGAAGAAGATAGCAGCGTTACTTATTAGTCTTATCTTAGCCGGATGTCAGAATAAACCTATTTACAAAGACACCCGCTTAGCCCTTGGCACCTACATTAAAATCACCTCAAACGACAAAAGAGCGGCAAAAATAGTTTTTGATGAAATCGATCGCATCGAAAACCTGCTCAGCAAATACAAGCCCGATAGCGAAATATCAAAGCTAAACAGGCTGGGGAGGTTGAAAGTAAGCTTGGAAACTTTTTACATCATAAAGAAAGCTAAAGAATTCTGCCAGCTAAGTAACGGAGCATTTGACATCACCATTGCCCCCCTAATGGACCTCTGGGGATTCACAGACAAAAAATTCAGGATCCCTGAAACAAAAGAAATCAAAAACACACTGAAACTCATAGGTTCGGAAAAATTAGTTTTGAATGAATTTGAATCTGTGATAGAATTAAGTTTCCCTGGTATGAAAATCGACCTGGGAGGAATAGCCAAAGGCTTTGCCCTGGATTGCGCGGTAAAGAAACTTAAGGGAAACTTTATAACCAGCTGCCTGATATCCGCAGGGCAAGTTTACGCATTAGGCAACAATTCGGGGAAACCCTGGAAAATAGCGATTAAGGATCCGCGCGCGCAGATTACTGCAGGCAAAATAGAATTAATTGATCAGTCTGTGGCAACCTCCGGAGATTACGAACAGTATTTTACCGTAAATGGAAAGCGATTTTCCCATATCATGGACCCACGCACCGGATACCCGGCTGAATCAAAAGTAATTTCCGCAACCGTAGTTGCCAGTGACGGACTAACCGCAGATGCCCTGTCCACCGCGATCTTTGTATTAGGTAAGCTAAAGGGAGAAGAGCTTGTGAAGAAGTTCCCCGGCACCAAGATCAAAACCATATGCCAAACCAATTAAGGCCTGACCTCATCACTTTAAAGCACGAAGCTAGCCAGATGTTTGTGTATTTCTCCGACCTGATGGATAAACCGGTCTATGATAAAAACGACAGGCTATCCGGAAAGATCTACGACATCATAGTCAAACCCACCGAAGTCTATCCCCAATCTGTTGCGTTAATCATCCGCAAGGGTTTCATCAACAAAGTTTACGCGGTCGTGCCCTGGGGCCAGATCGAAGAACTGGATAAGGATGAGGCCCACCTAGCTATAAGACACTCCCTGCTCAACTTTGAACCAAGGCACGACAATAAAGACGAATTTTCCCTGCGTAGAGACATACTCGACCAGCAAGTAGTAGATACTTATAATCATAAAGTCGTGCGTATAAATGATATCCATCTGCTTTTTGTGGAACATGCAATGATGGCTGCCCACGTGGATATCAGCCTGCGCGGCCTCATCAGGCGCCTGGGTTTCGAAAAAGTCGTGGACGGACTTGTAAACACATTTAACTCAAATGCCGACTATATAAAAAATGAGCATCTGATCTCCTGGAAATACATCCATCCGCTGACCATCAACCCGGCAAGCATGACCATTAAGGTGGCGGTTCCCTATAAACAATTTAACGCCATACCCGCCGCGGACCTGGGAGACATATTTCTGGATCTTGACATCAAACAAAAGGTGGCGCTTTTCAAATCCCTGGACTTAAAGACCCGCACTCGCGTTTTCATGAACGTTGATTTCAAAACCCAGCGCTCGCTCCTTAATGAATTAAAAGATAACGAGATCTCCGAAATCCTCTACAATATACCCACTGACGAAGCTACCGACTTCTTAGAACGCCTGCCTAAACGCGAAATCACCCAGCTGCTTAGCTTTATCGAATCCAAACACTCCAAAAAACTCTCCCAACTGCTGGGGTTCTCCAGTGACTCCGCAGGCGGCTTAATGACCACGGAATATATGGCCTTTGCCAAAAACGCGATTGTAGAGTCTGTATTAAAACAGATAAAAGAGAAGGAGTTTAAAGTCGAACCTGCGCAGTTCGTCTATATCATAGATGAGGCTAATCATCTGGTAGGAGCGACAAATTTCCGACGGCTGATGCTGGCTGACCCCCAGGCTTCAATCGAAAGCGTGACATTCCCTAAGACATATTTCGTGCACATCTCCTCCAGCGTCAAAGAAGTGGCTTACTTAATGGAAAAATATAAATATTACGCGATCCCCGTGGTCGATGAACACAATGTCCTGCAGGGGATCATCACCGTAGATGACATCTTAAGCCAGCTTATCGCCATTGCCTGGCGCAGGCTCAAAAGAATAAAGGTCCAGCCCAAACAATGAAACACAAGCTAAATAGATTCTGGCTAAAATTCGTCCTTTTCCTCTCGGTAATGGGGCCGGGGATCATCACCGCTAATGTCGATAACGACGCCGGCGGCATTACCACCTATTCCGTGGCCGGAGCGCATTTCGGATATTCTCTGATCTGGTCATTCATCCCCATAATAATCGCGCTGGTCATCATCCAGGAAATGTGCAGCCGCATGGCCATCGTCACCGGCAAAGGCCTGGCTGACCTCATCCGCGAGGAGTTCGGCGTCAAAGTGACTTTTTACGCCATGACCATCCTGGTACTTTCAAACCTTTTTAACACTATCTCCGAATTCGCCGGCATCGCGGCAAGCGCTGAATTATTCGGCATCAGCAAATATATCCTTGTTCCGGTATGCGCCTTGTTTGTCTGGTGGATCATCGTCAAAGGGACATACAAATCAGTGGAAAAGATATTTCTAATTGCCTGCGTATTTTATATTTCCTATATTTTCTCCGGATTCCTCTCCAAACCGGATTGGAAAGAAGTAGCACTTAGCTCAATACACCCCCAATTTAATTTTGACAAAGCCTACATACTAATGCTCATCGGAGTAGTCGGTACAACCATAGCTCCCTGGATGCAGTTTTACCAACAATCATCAGTGGTAGAAAAGGGTATCAAGATAGAAAATTATAAATACAGCAAATGGGACACTGTGGTAGGCGCTTTTGTAGTAAATATCATAGCTATCTTTATCGTAATAGTCTGCGCTAACACACTTTTTAAGCACGGTATCCGGGTAGAGACCGCAAAAGACGCGGCCCTTGCCCTTAAGCCGCTGGTAGGAGACTATTGCTTTTACCTTTTTGCCTTCGGCTTGCTGAATGCCTCTATATTTGCTGCCTGCATATTGCCGCTTTCCACTGCTTACTCAGTGTGCGAAGGTATGGGGTGGGAGGTAGGAGTGAATCGGCGTTTCCGGGAGGCCCCGCAATTCTACAGCCTTTATACGGCAATCATCATTATCGGTGCGGCAGTAATATTAATGCCAAACGTTAAACTGGTCCCTATTATGCTGCTTTCACAGGCAACCAACGGTATGCTCCTGCCGTTCGTGCTGGTCTTCATGCTTCTTTTGGTAAACAACAAGCGCCTGATGGGCACTTACACTAACTCAAAACTGTACAACATTATTTCCATAATTGTAATCTTAGCTATGATCACCCTCTCAATAATCCTGCTTTTCTCAACATTTGTACACTAAATGGAAAATAAAATCACGGTTAACGAAATCCTCTCCCTTAAGGGTAAGCGCAAACTGACCATGCTTACTGCCTATGATTATCCGCTGGCGTCATTAGTGGATAAAGCGGGAATTGACATGATCCTCGTAGGCGACTCGCTGGCTAATGTAGTTTTAGGCCTCGACTCTACCACCAAAGTCGGGATGACTGAAATGCTGCACCACGCTAAAGCTGTAAGCCGGGCGGTGAGTCATGCTTTAGTGATCGGGGACATGCCTTATGAGTCTTATCAAATCAACCCAGATAATTCAGTCAAAAACGCAAAGCGTTTTATCGAAGAAGCAAAGTGCGATTGTGTAAAGCTGGAGTGGTTCGATAAATGCCCGCAGGTGACCCGGGAAATCATCAAAGCCGGCATCCCGGTGATGGGCCATATCGGCCTGACCCCGCAAACCGCGGATCAGCTAGGAGGATTCAAAGTCCAGGGCAAAGACGCCGAAACTGCGAAGCGCCTAATCGATCAGGCGCAAGAACTAGAGAAACTAGGCTGCTTTGCTGTAGTGCTTGAGTGCGTGCCGGATAAGATCGCCAAAATCATTACCGAGAAACTAAAGATCCCGACTATCGGCATTGGCGCAGGCGTACATTGCGACGGGCAAGTGCTGGTCATCCATGACATGCTAGGGCTATTCTCCCGCTACACGCCGAAGTTCGTAAAAAAATATCTCGACCTTTCCCCCTTGATCAGCAAAGCGATCGAAGATTACAAATCCGAAGTCATCGCCGAAAAATTTCCCGGGCCGGAACACTCCTTTAGCATAAAAGAAGAAGAACTAAAAAAGATCAAGCCATGAGTAATAAAGCTTTGAAGAATATATCTATTGCAATAGTGCTTCTTGTTGCATTGGCCTTCATAATTAAATTCGGCGGGCCGCAGATTCTACGCCAATACATTTCCGTAGGCATCGGAGACTGCAAAAAGATCCCCATCCTTTGCGTGGTTCCAAATGACGAAATACTCAAACCCGAAATAGATAAAATTTCAACCAAAGATTTCGTTAACTATATATTCCCCAAGATGAGCGTCTCTGCGCCCAAAGGCTTCTCAGTGGTGCAGGAAATGATCAAGAAATACTATTACAAGAAAAACCTTAAACAAAGCGCGGATTCCATCATCTACGTCCTGCACGAAGAAAAAGGATATTTCATCGAACTTTTCTCTGACGCTAAGAAACTTGGGGTAAAGGACAATTTCGAGTTTTTACGGCGCACTTTTAACGCCCGGCCAGATGAGATCAAAAACTTAAGTGACGCTTTCTTTGTGATCATGAAGAGCATCTTCATCCCTGATATCGGAAACCAGAAAAACGCGGTGATGACCCAATTCCGGCTGGGGGATAAATACGGCTACATCACCTATAACCTAGCTAAAGACGTAAATTACTTCAGCTGCGACATGACCACTGACACAGACGCCTATTTTAAGATTTATATTAAAGACAAAGGGGCAAAACTTACCCTTAATGACCTCTTTGCCATCATTACCACTCTCGCTAAAATCAACTAACCATTTTTCCATTTCATAGGTGGAAAAAGGGTTGATTTTTATCGGTATTTGTGTTAGAAATATCACTCTATGCCTCAAGAACAGTTAATGGATAAGGTAGTTTCGCTGTGCAAGCGGCGCGGTTTCATATTCCAGTCCTCGGATATCTACGGCGGGCTTTCCAATACCTGGGATTACGGCCCTTACGGCGTTGAGCTTAAAAACAACGTCAAGCGCGCCTGGTGGAAGACCAATGTCTACGAGCGTAACGATATCTTCGGAATGGACGCGGCTATCCTCATGCACCCTAAAGTCTGGGAAGCCTCCGGCCACGTCAAAAACTTCTTTGACTTAAAAAGCGACTGCAAAGGCTGCAAGAAACGTTTTAAAGCCGAAGATATAAAAGAAGCCACTAAGTGTCCTGAATGCGGCGGACAACTTACTGAGGCAAGGCCGTTCAACCTGATGTTTAAGACACATCAGGGCCCGGTTGAAGAAACCGGCAACGAGATCTATATGCGCCCGGAAACAGCCCAAGGCATGTTCGTCAATTTCTCCAATATCCTTGACGCCAGACATCCAAAATTACCTTTTGGCATGGCTCAGATCGGCAAAGCCTTCCGCAACGAAATCACTCCCGGAAACCTCACTTTCCGCACCCGCGAGTTTGAGCAGATGGAAATCGAATATTTCGTCAAACCATCTGAAGCAGATGAAAAGTTGCAAGAGTGGATAGACACGCGCTGGAGCTGGTATCTTGACCTCGGGCTTCGGCCGGAGAACTTACGCAAGCGCGCCCACGCGCAAGATGAACTGGCCCACTACGCCAAAGCCTGCACCGATATCGAATATAGTTTTCCTTTCGGCTGGTCGGAACTGGAAGGCATTGCCAACCGTACGGATTTTGACTTAAAGCAACACACCCAACATAGCGGTAAGGACCTACAGTATTTTGATGATGCCACCAAGGAGCGCTTTTTCCCCTATATTATCGAGCCTTCTGGAGGAGTAGATAGAAGCGTCTTAGCGTTTTTAGTTGACGCCTACAACGAAGAGAAGGTTAAAGATGACACCCGCGTAGTTTTAAAATTCCACAAAGATTTGGCACCTACTAAAGTGGCAGTGCTGCCTCTTTTAAGAAACCGGCCGGAAATAGTGGAGGTGGCCAAATCGCTTGCGGCGGACCTGAAAAAATCCATCATCACTGTCTATGACGACACCGGCTCTATCGGAAAGCTTTACCGCAGGCAGGATGAAGTGGGGACACTTTACTGTATCACCGTAGACGTGCAGTCGCTGGAAGATAAACAGGTGACTGTGCGCGATCGCGATTCAATGTTGCAAGAGAGAATCTCTCTTGATAGAATAAAAGAATATCTAATTACTAAACTAAGTTAAACTCCGAATAACGGATTTAACAAAGAAGGAGGATGTAAAAGAAATGGCAAAGATTTACGTTTATAGTTTCGGCGGCGGCAAGGCAGACGGCAATGAAAGCATGAAGAATCTTCTGGGTGGCAAAGGCGCAAACCTGGCGGAAATGGCCGGCAACAAGAACCTCAAGCTTCCGGTTCCCCCGGGTTTCACTCTCACCACTGACGTCTGTACATACTACTACCAGAATAAGAAAAAATATCCCGCTAGCCTTAAAAAAGAATTAGAGCTGGCGCTTAAAAAGATAGAGAAGTTGATGGACAAAAATTTCGGCGACACCACCAATCCGCTTCTGGTTTCCGTGCGTTCCGGTGCCCGTAAATCCATGCCCGGGATGATGGAGACGGTATTAAACGTGGGGCTCACCGAAAAGACTATCCCCGGCCTGATAAAAGCCAGCGGCAACGAGCGTTTTGTCTATGACGCCTACCGCCGCCTGATCATGATGTATTCAGACGTTGTAATGGAAAAGGCCGCCGGAATCGAGCCCAAGGACGATATGGGTATCCGCAAGCAGCTGGAAAGGATTATGGATGGAGTCAAGAAAGAAAGAGGGGTCAAGGGAGACACTGACCTTAGCGCCAAAGACCTAAAAGACCTTTGCGCAAAATTCAAAATCAAAATCAAGGATGTTTTGGGCAAGGAATTCCCTGATGAGCCCATGCAGCAGCTCTGGGGCGGCATCGGTGCAGTATTCTCATCATGGAACGGCAAGCGAGCTATCAGCTACCGCAGAATTGAAAGCATCCCGGATGCCTGGGGAACCGCAGTCAACGTCCAGACCATGGTCTTCGGTAATATGGGCAATGATTCGGCAACCGGCGTAGCCTTTACCCGCAACCCCGGAAACGGCGAAAACGAGTTCTACGGCGAGTACCTGATCAACGCGCAGGGCGAAGACGTAGTTGCCGGTATCCGCACTCCAGCGCCCATCAATGAGTATTCCACATCAACGCACAATAAAGAGATGCTCACCCTGGAAAAGGGCATGCCCAAGATCTATAAAGAGCTTTATGCTATCCAGGACCGCCTTGAGAAACATTACCGCGACATGCAGGATATCGAGTTTACAATCGAAAAAAACAGGCTCTTCATGTTGCAGTGCCGCGTGGGAAAACGTAATGGCCCGGCAGCAGTGCGCATGGCCATGGATATGTTAAAAGATAAGTTCATCAAACCGGAAGAGGCAGTGATGCGGGTAACTCCCGCTCAGCTAGATGAGCTTTTGCATCCTATTATTGACCCCAAGGTAGAGCTGACGCATAAGCCATTAGTCAAAGGTCTGCCTGCCGGCCCGGGTGGCGCGACAGGGCAGATCGTTTTCTCTGCACACGAAGCGGTTAACTGGGCGAAAGAATCCAAGAAAGTCATCCTTGTGCGTGAAGAGACTAACCCCGAAGATGTCGAAGGTATGCGCGCGGCACAGGCGATTCTCTCCGCACGCGTCGGCATGTCCTCGCATGCGGCATTAGTTGACCGCGGTTGGGGCAACTGCTGCGTTGTCGGCTGCGGAGCAATGCAAGTGGATTACGGCAAAAAAGAACTCCACGTTGACGGCAAGGTACTTCGCGAAGGCGACTGGCTGACCCTAAACGGCACCAAGGGCAATGTTTACGAAGGTCAGCTTCCCATGATGGACGCTACCGAAGAAGACACCCTGCTTAACGAATTCCTGAAGGTCTGCGGTAAAATAAAGAAACTGGGCATCCGCACCAATGCTGACACGCCGGAAGATGCTGCCAAAGCGCGATTCTTTGGAGCAGAAGGCATTGGATTATTCAGGACCGAACATATGTTCTATGGCTTAGGCGCTGATGAGCCGTTATTCTTACTGCGTAAAATGATCGTCTCTAAAACAGTTGAAGAGAGAAAGAAGGCCCTTGAGGAGCTTTTCCCGTA
>JAPLLR010000040.1 GCA_026387455.1 Candidatus Omnitrophota bacterium
TTTAGAGGCTATTGATCGAGGTACGGTCAATAGCCTTCTTTCTACCTATCTACAGAGAATCTTTCTGTCGCGCCGTATTTATTGCGTCTTTAGGAACGATACCTCAAGTTATAGCGAAACCTGAATTAAAATCTCTAAGTAAAAACTCTATACTTTCCTTGACTTTAATAGCTTTTTGCGGTATATTTAATGGTGCTGATAGTTAAGTATATTAACTATTAAGGAGGTTAAATGTGTCCGTAATTTCTCTTAGCCAATTTGCCGAAAAAATGGGTGAAATTATGCCCATAATGATGAAAGAATTTGCCCGATGCCTAACAACTGAATTGCATAAAGGTAAGGTCACCCTGCCGCAAATGATGATCTTGCATTTTTTGGAAATCGAGCAGGAAGCCAAGATGAAAGACCTGGCACGTGTTATGGGCGTTACCATGGCAGGCATGACTGGGATTATTGACCGCCTGGTAAAAAACAAACTTTGCGCAAGGATCTACGACCCGCAAGACCGCAGGATCATTAAAATAAGATTAACCGCAAAAGGCGATAACCTGGTAAAAAATATCAGTGAAGGTAAGCGCCAGATGATTATAAAAATATTCGGCAAAATCTCTGAAACCGACCGGCAGGATTATTTACGTATCTTATTGCAAATAAAAGAGATTCTGCTCAAAGAAAATTTAAATTTAACTTAAGGCTGATCTAGGCAAAATGCTTAAAAAAACGCTGATTTTTTGTTTGAATATCGGGTTATTCTATAGCCTTGTATATCCTGCCGCAGCAAAGGATAAGCTTGGCGAGGCAGAGGAAAGGGCGAGGGAAATGGAAAAAGCCCTTTTTATTCTCCCTGCCGCTGAGGACAGGGTTTTGAAAATCGGCTTGGTGGATTGCATGCTTTATGCCTTAAAGCAGAATTCAGAGATTTTAATCAAGCGCATCGAACCAAAACTAAAAGATGACGATGTGAAGATTGCTAAAGCTGATTTTGAGCCGACTTTTAACGCTGAATATACGGTAGACGATAAAAACGAGCTTTCATACAATACTTTGGAGGGTGCAGACGTTTTTAATACGCAAGATATGAATCTCAACGCTGATGTTTCGGGTAAGCTCCTCAGCGGCACAGAATACAAGGTGGAACTCCTTAATCAGAGATATAAAAGCGATTCCACCTATCAGATCTTCAATCCTTATTATGCAGTAGAGCCACAAATTACTATCACCCAACCTCTTTTCAGGGGTTTTGGTATAATAGTAAATAAAGCGGATATTATAGTCGCTCAGAATAATAGATTACAATCCGGCGCTTCTTTTAAAGATACGGTCATGGATACTATCAGCAGGACAAAAACAGCTTACTACGATTATATCTTCTACCTGGAAGCTTACGCCATTGCCAGATTATCTCTGGAGCGCGCCCAGAATTTATTAAAGATAAACAACACTCGGTACCAAAAGGGGCTTATCAGTTCCGTTGATTTATTAGAAACAGAAGCTGCCGCAGCGCAAAGAGAAAAAGCAGTGCTTGCAGCTGATACGCTGATGAAGAAAGCAGAAGACGATCTTAAGCTTATTACCAATTTAGTCGATGATCCTGAAGTCTGGAACGCTAAGATTGAACTTATAGATAAGCCGGTTTTTGTTATTGAAGAGGTAAATTTATTGCAATGCCTCAAGGAGGCTTTTGAATACAGGCCGGATTACTACTCCGCGAAAATAGATTTGAAAAGCCGGGATATCAAGATCTTATCTGCCAAGAACACCTTGCTTCCTACTGTTGACTTGATAGGTAGTTTCGGATTAAATGGATTAGGAAAAGACTATCAGGATGCACTTGGTAAGGCCAACCCAGACTATACAGATTGGAGCGTCGGGGTTAAATTCAGCCTTCCCTGGGGCAGTGGAGACCGGGCAAAATACGACCAGAGGCAGTTAGAGAAAGCACAGGCCTTACTTGCATTTAAGAGATTAGAGCAGAATATTATTCTGGAAATCAGGGATAAGGTTAGATTAGTTAAAGCGCGGAAACAACACGTAGACGTGGCTAAACTTTCTAAGGAAAAAGAGTCCCAGAACTACGAAGCGCAGAAAGAGCGCTACTCCGTAGGACAGGTCTCTACTCATGATATGTTGGATTATCAGGATAAATTAGCACAGGCTGAGCTTGACTATGTTAACGCGTTGATCCAATATAATATAGCGCTCATTGATCTGGATAAATCTCAAGGGCTGACCTTGGCTAAGAATAATATTAAACTGGAGGAATTATGATTAGTCCACAGAAAATGATCATAGCATTATTTGTGGCATTGGCTGTTTTAGGTTGCCAGAAAGAGGAAAAAAAGCAGGCCGCAAAAGCAATAATCCCGGTCAAGGTCTCTAAGGTCCAATTTAAAGATCTTGAGGAAACGGTTGATTATGTAGGTAACATCAGGGCACAAGAAGAGGTGGTGATCTATTCTAAGGTAAACGGAAAGATCATTGAAAAAATCAAAGAAGACGGAAGCCTTGTCAATAAAGGTGATATAGTCGCTTATGTCGACCGCGATGAAGTCGGTTTTAAATTTGAAAAGGCCCCCATAGAAAGCCCGATTGTGGGAATTATCGGCAGGGTGTATGTGGATATCGGAGAGAATGTCACCACTCAAACGCCCATTGCCCTGGTGGTTGACATGAGGCGCGTAGAAATAGATTTGGACATCCCGGAAAAATATTATTCAAGAATCGCTTTGGGCCAAAAGGCAAAGGTTAGGGTAGATACTTATCCGAATGAAGGATTCAGCGGCCTGGTAACAAAGATCAGCCCGGTAGTAGACCTTTCTACGCGCGCAGCGCCAGTTGAGATCACTATAGACAATCCGGAAGGTAAGCTGCGCTCGGGGATGTTCAGTAAAGTAAACCTGGTGCTTGGTGAGCACAAAAATGTGCCGGTAGTCATAAAAGAAGCTATTATGGGCAAAGAACCGAATTTATACGTCTATATTACAGAGGGCCAAAAGGCGGTTTTAAGAAACATCACCCTAGGTATCCGGCAGGAGCCGTATTATGAAGTAAGGGATGGGATTCGTGAAGGCGACCTGGTTGTGATCATGGGACAGCAGAGGCTTTATGATGGCGCAGAGGTGATTGCGGAGGAAGAGAAAGAATGAATTTTCCCGAATTCGGAGTTAAAAAGCCGGTAACGAATTTAATGATTTTTTCTGCGATCGTAGTGCTGGCTTTTTACAGCCTTACCAGGATAGGCATAGATAGCATGCCTGAGATTGAGCCGCCTTCTATAAGTGTAATTTCCAGCTACCCCGGAGCAAGCCCGGAAGACGTAGAGTCTAAAGTCACTGAAGTGCTGGAGAACCAGCTTGCCACGACCCCGGGGTTAGAAAAAATCACCTCTTCTTCTTCGGAAGGTTCATCAAGGATCACCCTTAAATTTATTTGGGGGACAAATCTGGATGAGGCATCTAATGACATCCGCGACCGCATCGATCTGGCTAAACGGTTATTGCCGGACATTCCGGATGAAATGGATAACCCAATAATCTTTAAATTTAATACCGCTAATATCCCGATAGTATATTTAGGTTTTACGGCAAAGCAATCGTTCCCTGAGCTCTATGACCTGATAGATAAAAGGGTAGGTGATGCCCTGCGTCAGCTGCCCGGGGTGGGGACAGTGCAAATTATGGGCGGTGGCTTAGAGCGTCAGATCAATATCTGGGTAGACAGGACCCACCTTGAAGGGTACGGTTTCTCAATACTTGATATCCAAAATTCTTTAAAACGGGAAAACATCACTCAGCCGGTGGGAGATTTAAAGACCGGCATGACCGATTATCTTTTGAGGCTTCCCGGCGAATTCGCCAGCCCCGAAGAAATAAACCTAGTGATCTTAGGTACGCGCGACGGAAAATTCATTTATTTAAAAGATGTGGCTCGAGTGGAAGACAGTTTTAAGGAAGTCACCAGCGCCGTGCGCGTTGACAAACAGCCAGGACTGATGCTAATGGCGCAGAAGCAGAGTGGCACCAATACCGTGGAAGTAGCGCAAAGGATAAAGAAGCGCATGGAGGAGTTAATTAAGACGCTCCCGGCGGATGTAAAGGTAATCACTATTTTTGATACCTCAAAAGACATCATTAACTCTCTTAATTCATTAAAGTCTTCAGTATGGCTGGCAATATTTTTGGTGATCCTGGTAGTCTGGTTTTTTCTGCGCCAGTTTGCTCCAAGCATGATTATTGCCCTGACCATACCATTTTCGCTCTTGATCAGTTTCATCTATCTTTTCTTAACCGGCAAGACCATTAATACCATCAGCCTATCTTCCGTTGCTATTGCTTCAGGCATGGTCGTTGATAACGCGATTGTTATTGTAGATAATGTTTATCGCCATTTCGAACGCGGCCAACGGCCGCAGGAAGCCGCTATCTTTGGCACTTCAGAAATGTTTTTAGCCATCACAGCCTCTACTTTCACGACTGTCGTGGTTTTTCTGCCGATGTTATTCATTCCGGGAGTTGTCGGAGTCATCTTCGGAGAGCTGGCAGTAATTATCATTGTCACGCTTCTGGCGTCGCTTTTTACTGCCGCGACTTTCACCCCGATGCTTTGTTCAAAATGGCTGCATTTAAATAGAAGCGCGAACAAAGAAAGGTCTAAGCCGTCAGTTAAATTCTATGATTTTTCCGAGAAAATGTTTAAGGGCTGGGAGAATTTTTACGCAAAACTGCTTGGTTGGTCCCTTAGACACAAGAAGATCGTTATTATCGGTTTTTCCTTTGCGTTTATCTTTAGTTTAGCCCTGACACGGCTTGTGGGTAATGAATTTATCCCAGAAGAAGATACGGGCGACATGCGCATAAATGTCAACCTTCCTGTCGGGACAAGGCTTGAAGAAAGCGATAAAGTCGCTAAGAGAATCGAAGACCTGCTTGCTAAGGACATTCCTGAAGCGGAATATTATTATGTGAGGACCGGTTCAGCCAGGGGTATGGGCAGGGCCTTTGGCGGAGCGCAGGGGTCGCATACTATCGCTGCCGGAGCAAAACTGGTGGCTAAGACTAAGAGAAAACGTTCGGTTACGGAAGTCGGGCAATTCATAAGAAACAAAATAAAAGATATCCCCGGGGTGATCAAGGCTGATGTCTCAACAGGTAACCCCATAGGCCGCATGATTACCGGAGGCGGAGGAAAGGCGATTCAAATTGAAATTATCGGGCACTCCTTTGAAGAGACCGATGCCCTGGCAGAAAAAATAAAAGGCATTTTAGAAAAAATCCCTGGAGCAGTAGATGTTTCCATTTCGCGCGAGTTTAACCGCCCGGAGTTAAGGATTGATGTTGACCGGGAAAAAACTTCGGCATTGGGCCTGGACATGAGCACTATCTCTAATACCCTTACGGCTTTTATTCAGGGGGTAAGCGCGTCAAAATACCGCGAAAAAGGAGAAACCTACGATATTTATGTCAGGCTTGAGGAGGCTTCGCGCACAAAGCAAGAGGACATTGAAAACCTTTCTATTGTAGCTCCCCTGCCGAAGGAAAAAACTTCTTTCATTGCCTTGGCAGATTCAGAGGCGCTGAAGGGGGCATCCAGGGACCATATTAAATTGTCTAACATCGCTAAAATTTACGAAACCCTCGGGCCGCAGGATATTGACCGTAAAAACCGGGAAAGGGTAGTACAGGTAGAATGTAATGCCTACAGGCGCTCTTCGGGAAAGATCGTAGAGGATTTCAATAAAGAATTGGGTAAATTAACCTTGCCTGGAGATGTCATGGTCAATATCGGAGGCGAAGCAGAAGAACAAAGAAAGGCGTTTAAGGACCTAACGCTACTGCTATTGCTGGGCATCTGTTTGGTTTATATGGTAATGGCCGCGCAATTTGAATCGCTCCTAGACCCTTTTATCATCATGTTCGCCATTCCTTTTACCTTTATTGGAGTAATTTTAGGTTTTGTCCTGACGAATACAACCCTAAGCATTATTACGTTTTTAGGGATCATTATGCTGATGGGCATCGTGGTCAATAACGCTATTGTTTTGGTAAGCTATATCCAGATCCTGCGCGCCCGGGGCTTATCTATGTATGAAGCAGTGACCACAGGGGGAAAAGAAAGATTAAGGCCGGTATTAATGACCACGATCACTACCCTGGTCGGGCTCCTGCCATTGGCAATTTCCCGGGGCGAGGGTTCTGAGGTGTGGCAGCCATTGGGCATTACAATGATCGGCGGGTTGACAATCTCTACATTAATCACCATGCTTTTTGTGCCTACGCTTTATGCTGTCTTCCACAGAAAAGCAGGGGTAACCGGAGGTAAGAAATAATGCTAAAAATGGTAATGATTACCTATAATGAAGCAATAGATATGGAAGTAATGGAAATGATGGAAAAATGTAACTTAAAAAATTATACCAAGGTCATGGGAGTTTTTGGCCGGGGAGAGACCTCTGGTACGCATTTAGGCAATGATGTCTGGCCGGGCAGGAACAACCTTCTTTATGTAGCCGCTCCGGAAAATGCCGCAAAACAGCTAGTCTCTGCTGTAAAAGAGCTCAGGGGAAAGTTAGGAAAAGAAGGTATTAAGGCATTTATCCTACCGATAGAAGAATCTATCTAATCCCTGCGCACGCAGAATAAAACATTCTAAGCAAAAAATCGACTGGTTTAGAATAGGTAGCAAGATGCGAAGTTCATCAAAATGATAAAAGCATAGTAAAGTTTATAGGGCCGGAATTAATCGTTCAGCCCTTTTGTTTGTAATTAGATCAAGAAATACTTCGCTTTCTGAATAAACTAGGACGTTTATATGGTGCGCTGAACTTCGCAATTTAGTTTATTAAGAAGATAAAAGTATAGTAAAGTTTATAGGGCTGGACTTAACCGTTCAGCCTTTTTGTTTCTCTTCATATTTTTAACCCCCAGTGAAATTAATAGGGGAAAGGAGAGGTATTATATATCATATTTTTCATACTTTTCTGGAATAAAATCCATTTTTATTACGTCTAATATATGGAGAGAGAAAGGGGTAAGGATCCCTACAAAAGGAGTATAAAATGGCTAAAATTATTTTTTCTAACAAGCTCTGGTTAATTATTGTTCTTAGCTTGGCATTAGTCATACCTTTTAATAATGCATTTGCACGGGGTGGCTACGACAGGCAAGGCGGCCACGGTAGCTATGGTGGACAAGGCAATCATGGTGGTTACGACAGACAAGGCGGTGGTAGCCGGTATAATAGTGGATGGTTTTGGGGCAGTCTTGCAGCTGGACTTGTAATTGGCTCAATAGTCTCAACGCTTTCGTCCCATCATGAAACCGTTTATGCAAACGCGGAGCCTGTAGGGGCTACAGATGCAGCGTACATATCTTCTGTTAACCAGTCACAAGTTTATGACAGAGAGACAGTGACGATAAACGTACCCAGCAGGAACGGAGGCAGCATAGCGATCACTTTAGTAGGGTATGATAATGGTTTTGTGGGGCCGCAGGGGGAGTTTTATTCCACCCTTCCTACTGCTGAACAATTAAGAATTCGGTATGGAGAGTAAGTAGATTTTGAGAGTTGAAATAAAGTAATTATTTTTTGCAACCCAAGGGGATGTTGGACTTAAAACATTTCAGCCCTTTTTGATTATTTACACACAAATTGTTGGAATATTTCTATTCTTTTTTACGTCTAATATATAGAAAAGGGAAAAAAGGTTATATTCCAAAATTAGTATTTAGAGAGGAGCATAAAATGGCCAAAATTACTATTTCTAACAAGCTCTGGCTAATTATAGCTTTAAGCTTTGCATTAGTCATGTCCTTTAATAATCTATTGGCTGCGGATGGTCACGGAGGCGGAGGTTACGGTAGCTCCGGCGGTCACGGAGGCGGAGGTCATGGAGATGGAGGCCGCGGCAGCTACGGAGGTCACGGTGGCGGTGGTCGCGGTCATTACTATTATCGCGGTGGTCGATGGTATAATAGCGGATGGTTTTGGGGCAGCTTTGCAACTGGACTTGCAATTGGCACAATAGTCAGAACGCTTCCGCCTTATTACGAGGTCGTTTATGTAAACGGTTTCCCATATTACTATTATGACAGTGTTTACTACAGATCACATTCTTCCGGATATATCGTTGTTCCGGCACCAGCATCTAATACTGTTGTGGTAGCACCTGCCACTACTGCTGTTGTGACTGTGCCTACTGTTACACAGACTACAGCGACATCTGGCGAAACGATAGTGATAAATATCCCTAATGCAAGCGGCGGATACACGCCAGTTATATTGACTAAACACAAAACTGGTTACATAGGTCCGCAAGGTGAATATTACGAAGGGCATCCGAATGTTGAACAGTTAAGGGTTTTGTATGGAAAGTAAGATAGTTAATTCAACAAAGTAAAGGCAATTTAATTAATGCTACCGCTCTAACAGTGGGCTGAACTTAACCGTTCAACCCTTTTTGTTTATAATTAGGTTAAGGAATACTTCGCCTTTTGAATAAACTAGGACGTATAAATAGTGCGATGTACTTCGTCTTACCAGTAAAAAGCGAAGTTAGGGAGTTTGACTTCTTAACCCGCTATGATAGAATATATTACAGTTGGGTTTTATATTGGGATTAAAATCTTATGGTGCTGGAAGCAGTAGAGAGGGAACAAAATGAAGAATATTGGGATATTGGGTGCACTTATTGCTATCCTTTGCCTATCTTCTGGATGTGCTAATTCTGTAGTTCTGGATTTGAAAAGCGAAACAATGAAGGGCGGACCAGCTATAATATGTGATGACCGTAAGCTGATGTATGTGACATTTGCTAATCCGACTACTGCGGCTTGGTCTCTTGACATAAATAATTCGGTAATCATATATAAAACATCAGATGTAGTGAAGCTTGTTTGGGAGCAGAATCAGTATCAAAAAGAACATAACGCATTGGGATTCAAAGTTTATAGAGCAGATATGAAGCCATTTGAGCCTGGTCATTACACATTCAAGATGTTGCTTAATAAAGAAGGTGTTAGATATGTATATGAAGGAGAGTTCAATCTGCGATACGGGAGAGCCATTCCATTGGTTATAAACTAATCGCTTCATCATCTGGGTAATTAAGACGCTAAAGGAGAAACGAGATGGAGAAGAAAAGGTCGATTGGAGTTACAATATTTGGTATTTTACTAATTCTCGGGGCATTATTTCAGTTTAGTGCTGGTTTTGTTCTTAACTCGTATAAGGTTCTATTTCAGCCACTGCCAGGAATAATTATCATAATACGTTTTTTTGTTGCAATGATTATGTTGGCAGCAGTACTTGTATCAGGTATCGGTATTTTTTTCCTTAAGAATATCTTCAGAAGGATCATTCTAATTGCTGCACTTTATTCTCTCTATACTTACCTAATTGAAGGTCCGCTTTTTTGTTTCAGGAATTTCCCAAAGTTTATTGACCAGCAAGTTATTGAATACTCCTCTAAAATGTCGGATATTCCGTTGTCAGTTCTTTCCACTGTCTTGTGGTCTTCTACAATAATATTTTGGGCTATCGATTTTGGTTTTGCGATTGCTTTAATTTATTTCTTCACCCGCCCCAAAGTAAAGGAGCAGTTCAAGTAAGGCCATCATTATTACAGGAGCTGGACTTAACCGTTCAGCCCTTTTTATTGAAATCTTGGGATTTGTGATAGTATATAATGAGGATAGAAACAACGGAGGTAGCTAATATGACGGAAAAGAATGATTTTATTTCTATATATACTACTGGGCAAGAAGACAAGATAGCAATTATCAAGTCTCTTTTAGATTCTAAAAAGATTCTCTATTATATCGCTAATGAGAATATCGCATCTCGTGTACACAATGCTTTGGATAGAGAAATGCATCTTATGGTGCTAAAAGATAGCGTTAACTCAGTGAAAGAAATCTTGAGAGGAATTATTACAGAAAATCAAGAATATTAAAGAAAAACAATTTTAGGGGCTGGACTTAACCGTTCAGCCCTTTTTTGTTTGTAGTTAGATCAAGGAGTACTTCGTTTTATGAATAAACTAGGACGTATATATGGTGCATTGAACTTCGCAATTGGGAGCAGGATACAAAGTTCTGCATCCAAGTACGAAATAAACTTAAAGAGGGATTGACTCCTCTAAACCCAGAATTTTCTTGCTAACCGATTTATTCAGCACTATAATACATCTCTTAACAGGCTCAGGTTAAAGTGGTTTTATTCTAATAGACGATCGGTGCAAAAATATAAAAGGAGGGGACCATGGAAAAGAAATGTGAAAAGTCAGCATTAGAAAATTGTATAAAAGAAAAGGCGAAGGAGCTGTGGAAGAAGGAAGGAATGCAGGGGGGTCGCGATCTAGAATATTGGTTAAAGGCTGAAAAGATTGTAAAAGGGCAAATGAAAAATAGGCTCTAATTTCGTTTAACCAGTGATTCAATTTTTAGGGCTGGACTTAACCGTTCAGCCCTTTTTGTTTATTTACTATTTTGGAATGAAAGTGGTATAATTAAAGCAATAAGGAGGGTCTATGTTGATAAAAGATATAATGACCAAGAAAGTAATTACGGTTAGGCCAGAAATGGACATTCATAAATTGGCAAAATTATTTATGAAGAAAAACATAAGTGGTGCCCCAGTAATAAACAAGAGCGGAAAGTTATTGGGAGTCGTGAGGGAAGAGGGCCTGATTTTTCAGGATAAAAAAGTACATCTGCCAACTTTTATCAATCTTTCTTTCGGGTTTCTCACTTTGGGGGCTAATAGATACAATGAAGAAATAAAAAAGATAACAGCAAGCAAAGTATCCAGCATTATGGAAAAAGATATAGTTGCTATTCGTCCTAACACAGAAATAGAGGATGTTGCTACTTTAATGATTGAAAAAGAGATTTATTATCTTCCTGTGGTAGAGAAAAATAAGTTAGTAGGTGTGATTACAAAGAAAGATATTGTTCGTGCTATTGCGAAAGGGAAAGCTTAATTACAGAAATAAGTATATCTTCATAAAGTAAGGGGTAACTTAAGTAGCATACCATAACTTCTCACAGGGCTGGACTTAACCGTTCAGCCCTTCTTTTGTAATTAGATCAAAGAATACTTCGCCTTCCAAATAAACTAGGACGCATATATATAGTGTTTGGACGGGTTGTTGAACTTCGCAATTTGAATAAACTAGGACGTAAATATAGTGCGTTGAACTTCGCAATTGGGAGTAAAAACGAAGTTAAAATACCTTAAGATCAGTTTTTAGGGGAATTTAGAGGCTATTGATTAGATATTGTCAATAGCCTTCTTCTTTCTATATACATAGACTTTTTCTGTCGCGCCGTATTTATGGGCGCTGAGTGGAGGCATTTCATATAGTATTTGTATCTTTTCCGTAGTAAAATAATCTGTATGCGTACATCGATTATCCTGATTTTTATCATAGCGCTGTGTTGTGGTCCATTACTGTGCAGTCTCGCCTTTGGCGAAGCTGCATGGACGTTTGCTGTTGTAGGGGATACCAGGGGTGAGCCGGATACCACCACGGGCGCAAGCGAATACCTGCCTGCAATAGCTACCAAAATAGCCTCTCTTACTCCGAATCTAGTAGTGGTCAGCGGCGATCTCATAAACGGCGATGCCCTAGACAATTCACTGGATGTCAATAATCCCAGGATCCCGTACGCAACTCAAGTTGCGAATTGGAAGGCGGCTATGAAACCGGTTTATGACGCCGCTATAGCCATTTATCCGCTGCGGGGTAATCATGAGAATTATGCGTCGGATCACAATCCTACGATAGAGAGCTTGAAGCAGGCTTATTTTGACGGCTTTGGCTCAACCGTTCCCCAGAATGGCCCAAATAACCGGCCTGACGATAACCAGGTAGGATTTAGCTGGAACCTTTCGAAAAAGAATGTCCGCATCATCGCAGCAGACCAATACTTTTATTTTCAACAGACCCCACTTGGCGGCAGGAATTATTATCAAATAGACCAGTCGTGGCTTGAGGCGCAGCTTAGAAAGACTGCCCCACGGCGGTATACTTTTGTGGTGGCGCATGAGCCGGTATTTTCGTTGGATACCGAAGAAGGAGGTTTTTACGGCACCTCAGCCGAAGGGATGGCTGACCGCGATACATTCTGGAATTCCCTCGGCGCTAATGGCGTAAAGATGTATTTGACCGCCCACGTACATAATCTTCAGGTTGGCACTGCCGTGGATGACAATGGAAACATTATCTATCAGAATATGACGGGTAATGGCGGTGCGCATCTAAACGCAGTCGAAGGCGTTCATGATCCGCGCTTAACTCCCACATTCTCAAAAGATAATGAGTACGGGTTTTCGTTATACACAGTGACCGACAACAATATCACTGTTACCTATTACCTGTATAATCCAGATACTTCTACTTGGAAGATTGACGCTTATACCATTACTTTATTGGCTAATCCGGTTTATACATGGAATACGGCTTTAGGAACTTTTTCTACTGCTGCCAGCTGGGATCCTGCTACCGTCCCAGGCGCGGCTGATACAGCGGTTTTCGATAGTGGCCCAGCCAGTACATCAACAGTTAATTTTACAGCAAACGCGCATAACAAAAGGTTATTTGTAGCCAGTGGCCCGGTTACATTCAACCTGGCGGGCAAGACCTACACAGCAGACTCGACTGCTATTGACGGTAGCGAAGATGCCAGCTATCGTCCGGCTCTAACCATATCAGGAGCAGGTTCAACTTTTAATACGATTTCAATGACGATGGACGGAGTTTCATCGTTTACGGTGGGCGCAGGAGCAACTGCGACGTGCAATACAATTACTATTGAAGGCGGGACTCCTACCATAGAAGGCAATATTAATGTGACTACGCTTGACCTTGGGGAGAGCACTTTAACTGTTGTCGGAGCCTATACACAGCCAGCAGGCACTACGCTTAATCTTACTGCCAATTCTTCTTCAAACTTTGGCAACATCACATCTAATGCTGCTGCAGCGGTAAATGCGGGAAGCGCGGTTAACGTTAAAGTAGGCGGCTATATACCCAATAACGCGACCCTTACGATCTTGAACACCGGAGGTTTGGGTATAGGAAATGTGCCAGGCACAATCACCTCAAGCAACCAGTATGTAACATTCTTGGGTTCTAGTCTGGACGGAAATCTCGTTCTTACCGGAGACCGCACTGCAACCGGGTTTGAACATGTCGCAACTAATTCTAATTCCGCAGCTGTCGGAGCTGTTCTTGATAATATCACTGATCCTTCTGCGGACATGACCACCGTTCTTGATACGCTTGACAATTTATCGTCGAGCCAGGTCGCGTCTTCCGAGAATACCATGAGTCCTACTGCTGACGGAGGATTAATCGATGCTACAAACGGCGCGCTGGATCAGTTTGTGGGTAAGACGGTAATCCGCCTTCAGGATTCAAAGGTAGCAGAAGACAAGGACAAAAATGCATCATCTCAGGATACCCTGCGTAGAAATGATGTTTGGGCGCTGGCCTATGGAGATTATGCTCATCAGGGTGAACGCGGTTTAAGCAATGGGTATCTGGCGCGGCTTTGGGGTGATGTTATGGGGATTGACCGCAGTTTCATGGATAATAGTTTACGTTTAGGATTAGCGCAGGGGTTTGGCTGGGGCCAGATCCTGTCAAAGGATAGCTGCGGCCGTACCGCAATAACAAGTTATCAAACAGGGCTCTATGGCGAATATGAGGGAGAGAATCGCCCCTATATTCTGGATGCGGTATTGACTTACGGTTATAATGATTATGATAGCTCTAGGAGTGTTAATGTAGGCGGCACAGACAGAACCGCCAGTTCAGATTACAGCGGTCAGCAGTTCTCAAGTTATTTAGAAGGCGGATATAAGTTTAAGAATAAGAATTTTGACATTACTCCGTTACTGGCAATAAACTATACGCATCTGCACGTCGCCGGATATACGGAAACAGGTGCCAATGCATTAAACTTAAGCGTTGATGCGCAGAATTACGACACCTTACAGCTGGGTACTGGTTTCAGAATCAGCTGCGCCTTTGAAACCGAGAATATACTTTTTACTCCGGAATTACACTTCCGCTATTTTTACGATGTGATAAATGACAGGCAGCAGACATTAGCCGCCTTCGTCGGCGGAGGGACATCTTTCCAGACTACAGGTTTTAGGCCTGCGCCTTCGAATTTTGACCTTGGTGCGCGGTTTGAGTTTTTTAATAAAAAGAACGTAACCCTGCTTGCCGATTTAGATACAGTACTAAAAGATGGTTTCTACGAGGCCGGCGGATCGTTAACCTTAAAATATAGTTTTTAATAGTCGCCTCTAGCTATGACCGAACAAAGCGGACATCCTGTGTCGCCTTCCAAATAAACTAGGACATATAAATAGCTTGATAAACTTCGCGATTTGAATAAACTAGGACGTATAAATAGCGCGTTGAACTTCGCAATTTGAATAAAGAACGAAGTCAAATTATGAAAAGACGGGTTCTCTGAGGATTTTTGAACGGCTGATTATTTAATAGCCGGTAATTTTATCCTTAAGGACTTTGTATTTATGCTGCTAATAACTCCGCACACTCCGCCAGCTCTTCCTTCGAAACGTGTGTGTAGATCTGCGTAGTCGAAACGAATTTGTGACCCAGAAATTCCTGTACTTTCCTAATGTTGTTGGTTTTTCTCATTAGCTCTGTTCCAACCGTGTGCCTGAGCGCATGGGGGGAATATTTTCCTTCTATCCCGCTTAACCTTATCCACTTGTCGAAGTTAAATTGCACGCCCCTCTGTGTCATCCTACGCCTGTTCCTTGACAAGAATAGTGGGGAGGTAAAAGAGAAACCCGTATCTATATTTTTCCTCTGGATTACATATCTCTCTATGTGGCCCCTAATATCCTTGTTCAACGGTATTTGCCTAATCCTATCGCCCTTACCCGTTATCTCCATTGATTCTCTAGCTGAATACCCATTATACACATCCTTGATATCGAGGTTCACTGTTTCACTCAGGCGCATCCCAGCATTCAACATGAGGTTAAACATGAAATAGTCTCGCCATGCCTTCTCGTTGTCAGAAATAGTCTTCAAAAACATTTTTTTCTGGTCGTAAGTAAAATATTTTATCGAGTTCCTTTTAGCCATTTTTATCCTCCTTTAACTTGTTCATAATTCGCTATTTGAGATAGATTGGTTTCTGCCATCATTGCTTTCTTTCTTGCTCCTAGTCACATATAGTCATACAATTCGAGAGATAGCAAGTTATTAAACCCGATTTCTTTGCCTTTATTGCCTTGAAATTCCCTGCCTGATTGCCTATAATATATTGGTGAAAAGAGATAAGCCGGCCTCACCTAATCCGCCCCGCGTTTTTGTCACCGAAGCCTCTGCAGGAGGCGGAAAGACCTACGCCCTTGCCCGACACTATCTTAAGCTGCTCTTAAGCGCCGGAGAGCACCGCGAAGACCCGGCTAAGATACTCGCCATTACCTTTACCAACAAAGCCAGCCGCGAGATGAAGGAGAGGATCCTTGAGCTCCTTAAGAAACTGGCGCTTAACCAATTTTCTGATCCCAAAGAAAGAGACAATCTCCTGGAGAGGCTCGGCCTTGAAAAAGACGCCGCCCCGGCCAGGTGCACGGAGCTCACCGATTTAATCCTTTCCAACTACAGCCATTTCCAGGTCAAGACCATCGATAGCTTCATCAATATGATTCTTCTGGGTTGTGCCTTTCGCTTTGGCCTTTCCGCCAGCTTCAAAATAAAAGACGACCGCCGGGAGTATCTTACCTACAGCCTTGACCAGTGTATTGACCTGGCTAACCACAACTCTGAGGTAAAGGCGCGCTTCAAGCGTTTTCTCGACCAGTATATTTACCTTGAGAATAAGACCAGCTGGTTCCCCAAGTCCGATATCTTGACTATCATGGGTGCACTTTTCTCAGACATCAATATTTACGGCGGCGCTTTCAGGGAGTTTGACCTTAAGGGTAAGAATATAGTTGAGGAAAAAGGCAAGCTTTTGGCCGAAGCCCGCGTGATCCTGGCTCAATGCGACGAAGAGGTGATCGACAAGACCTTTATCAGGATGCTTAAGCAATTTGTGGATAATAATCCTAAGACTTTTGATTTTGGAGATATCACCGGTAGCAAGACCCTGATGAAAGAGGAGCTTCCGGTAAAAAAGAACAAGATTGAGTTGCTTACCCCGAAGCTTGCCACTTCCTGGAGGCAGCTGCGTGTAAAGGTTAATGAGCTTGCCCGGCTTGAGGCTCTGTCCTTATTTAACTGCTACATCGATATCTTCACTCTGGTTTATGCGGCAATGGCAGAGCTTACCAGTAAAGAGGATGTATTGTTCCTCGAGGAGCTGAATAACCGCGCCGGAACACTCATTAATGAAAACGGGGTTACAGTTCCTGAGCGCTACTATTATATTGCCACACGCCTTAGCCATTTTTTAATCGATGAGTTTCAGGATACCAGCCTTTTGCAGTGGGTCAATCTCAAGCAGATGGTGCAGGAATCCCTTTCTACCGCAGGCACGTTTTTTTACGTGGGCGACATTAAGCAGGCGATCTTTCGTTTCCGCGGCGGAGACGTAACCCTTTTTAATAAAATAAAGTCAGAGTTTAAGAAACCTGATGTCCTCGAAGACCCGCTTACGGAAAACCGCCGCAGCCAGAAAGAGATCGTCGAGTTTAACAACGGCATCTTCGGTAAAGTCAATCTTACTCGGTTTCTTAGCGAGCTTCCCCATCCGCAAAACGGATTAAGGCAGCTGACTGACAAGAACGTAGCCAAGATCCTCGAGGTTTTCGCCGGCTCATACCAGGATTACGAGAAGGTCAAGGAGAAGGAGTTTGGCTATGTTAAGGTGGAGCTGATATCCGAGATGCAGGAAGAGGAGCCGACTGAGGGTGAGGAGGAAGGCGAAGAAGAGCCGGTGGATGTGGTTAAATCCAGGCTCTTAGGCCTGATTGCCGAGCTTACCAAAGACAACCGTTTAAGCCTTAGGGAGATCACCGTGCTTTGCCGGGGTAACAGGGATGTGGAGAAGGTCTCCGGCTGGCTGGTTGAGGGTCAAATCGCGGTTGAGTCGGATAAAACCCTCAACATCAAAAACAATCTCTGCATTACCGAGATTATCGCTTTCCTTAAGTTCCTCAACTCTCCCATAGACAACCTTTCCTTTGTCACCTTCATGCTTGGCGATATCTTCTCAAAAGCTTCAGGAATCCCTAAGCAAGAACTTAATGAATTCGTCTTCGATATCAATCGCAAGGCCAGTCGCAGAGAAACCATTTATATCTACACCGAGCTTAAGAAAAAATACCGCAAGGCTTGGGATACCTGCATTGAGCCGTTCTTCCGTAATGTCGGATTTATCAGTCATTACGAGCTGGTGGCGGATATTTACGGAAGGCTTGAGGTTTTCAAGAATTTCCCCGAGCAGCAGGGTTTCTTCATGCACCTTTTGCAGCTGATAAAGGATAGCGAAGAGGAGTGCCCCGGGCTTGGGGATTTTCTGGAGTATTTCGATAACCTTGAGAATAACTCTAATCTTTATGTCAACTCATCGGACGCCGATGCGGTGAGGGTGATGACTATCCACAAGTCCAAGGGCCTGGGATTCCATACCGTGATCATTCCGTTTTTATCGCTTTACCCCAATAAGATCGGCGGCTTGGACCGGACAGCCAGGGTTTCCTACACGGTTAAGCAGGATGAGGCGGATTTGTCGCTTCTTAGGCTAGATGAGAAATACGCCATGCTATCGGATGAGATCCGCGAAGAGTTCCAGCATAATTTCATGGGAGATTTTATCGACGAGCTAAACGCCATCTATGTGGCTCTTACCCGCGCCAAGAATGAGATGTATATTTTTATCCCTGATCATAAGAATAACGTGGGCAGGCTTTTGATACCCAAAGAATTCTCAACTCGCGGTTCGCCGCGCTCCTACGGCAAAAAAGTTGACACAGGAGTTGACTCTTTGCATATCAGTCCCCCGGCGCATCATGACTGGGTAGAATTCCTGAAAGACGAATTCAAGGAGTCTGACTCTATCCGTAACCGCAAATTCACTTTGCGCGGCAAGGTCCTGCACCAGATACTTGCTAGCATAGGAGACCTTTCAAAAACCGAAATGGAGGCTGCGCTTAAGCAGGGCCTGAGCGCTGTGAAGACAGAATTTCCTTTTATCGAAGATTTCTCTGAACATGAGGCTATGATCAGGAAGGTGCTTAGTGAAGAGAGCCTGAAGAAGTTCTTTTACCTTGATGGAGCCACAGTTTACCAGGAAAAAGAAATTGTCGATTCCAATGGCCGGACCTACAGGCTTGACCGGCTGATAGTATATAAAGACGAGGCCTGGATCATTGATTACAAGACCACGGCAGAGGACGCCATGGCCTTTAAAGAGCAGCTGGATAATTACCGCGCCATCATCAGTGGCCTTTATCCCAAGAAAGCTTTAAAAGCCTTCATCATCTCCATTGATGAGGCAAAAGCCCAGGAGTTGGATTGAGCAAGATTATCACCTATAACTTTAACCAGGATTTTATCGCAGAGCTTGCGGATTACATCTGCGCTAATTTCCTTAAAAATGGCAACGACCTAAGTCGCGTGGCTGTAGTTTTTGGCGGCCGCAGGCCCAGGTATTTCCTGAGGAAGGCTTTAAGTCAGCGCATCGGCTCAGGCTATTTCCCGCCGGCATTCTTCACCATCGACAATTTCATGCGCGAGGTGGTCTCGCGTAAGGCACCCATCCGTCTGGCGCCGGCCATGGACTCCTGCTACATCATTTACAAAGCCGCTTCGCAGGTTGCGCCTAGTCTGCTTGAGGATAAGCCCGAGTTCTCCCAGTTCCTGCCCTGGGCAAAGGAGGTTAACTCCTTTATCGAGGAGCTTGACCTTGAGGATATCCCGGATGAGCGGCTCAAAAGCGATGTGGAAAAAAGCGCTGAGATTGGCTACGAGGTGCCTGAGAGCATCAACCAGCTTCTTTCGCACATCGTAGCTATCCGCGGCCTTTACCACGAGGGGTTAAGAAGCCGCAAGCTTTATTCCCGTGGCCTGATGTATCTTGAGGCCTCGCGTCTTATCCCCGAAGCCCACTTTGATGAATTCGACCAGGTGCTTTTCTGTAATCTTTATTACCTTTATAAGACAGAAGGCTCGGTGGTCAAGCATCTTTTTGATAATGACTTGGCGACCCTGTTTTTCCAGAAGGATGGTTCCCAGTGGCCGGTATTAAAGGAGCTACAGGGTCTTTTTAACGCGCCTATCGAACCGGAAAGCAAGGCAGTTCCGAAATTTACGCCCCATATATATAAAGGTTTTGATTCCCATTCCCAGGTCGGCCTGGTCAGAGAGATCATCTCTAAAGAAATCAAAAAAGAGGAGCTGGATAAGACCTTGGTGCTGCTTCCTGACGCCAATAATCTTATCCCGCTGTTGTCGGAAATTTCTTCTGAGCTGCCGGAGTTTAACGTCTCCATGGGGTATCCTTTGAAGCGCAGCTCTCTTTTTGGCCTATTCCAGTATATCTTCGAGGCCCAGTCCAGGCGCCGGGATAATGAGTATTATTCCCGCGATTACCTGAAAGTCATCCTGCACCCCATTATCAAAAACTTACTGATCAAAGAAAGCCCTGCCGCAACCAGGATCCTCTGTCATAAGGTAGAAGAGGCGCTTAACGGCACCATCGATACCGCTTTGGCAGGCAGCCTTTTCATCAAGCTTGAGGAAATCGAGAAGGAAGGCAAGTTCTTCCAGAAAACCGCTGATTCTCTGACGCATCAGGATATACACCTGGGTGAGCCTGAGCTTAAGGAAGTCATCTCCCGCATCCACCGCTTGTGTTTCAGCCGCTGGGAAGAGGTGAACAATTTCTCCGGTTTCATCGACGCCTTGCAGGAGTTCACTGACGCCGTGCTTTTTGAGAGCATGGCCATCAAGTACCGCCTGAATTCAAAGGTGATCGAACGGATTTACGGGATAATCGATGAGCTTAGGAGTGCAGAGTTCAGGGACCAGCCCTTTGCCCGGGAGGAGATATTCAGGATCTTTATCGGAAAGCTTGAGGATGAAAAGATCAGCTTTTCCGGCTCTCCCTTAAAAGGCCTGCAGGTACTTGGACTTCTTGAAACCCGCGGCCTTACCTTTAAAAACGTTATTATTATGGATGCCAACGAAGGACTTTTGCCCCGGGTCAAGGTTTATGAGCCGCTTATCCCCCGGCAGGTTATGGAGTCATTGGGCCTCAAGTGCCTTAAAGAGGAGGAAGAGGTTGAGAAGTATCACTTCAGTCGCTTGGTAGGTGGAGCCAAGGATGTTTACTTTGTCTATGACGATGACCCGGAAAAAGAGCCCAGCCGTTTTATCGAGGAGATCATCTGGCAGAAGCAGAAAGTTGATAAAAAATTAAGCGTCTTTAAGGAAACCCGTGCTCGCTTCAACGTCAATGTCGCTCCACAACTTAAGCCAAGTGCCACCAAGGATCAGAAAGTCCTGGATTACCTGCAGAATGATTTCGTATTCTCGCCTTCCAGCATCGATACCTACCTTAAATGTCCGCTGGAGTTTTATTACCAGTATGTCCTGCGCTTAAGAGAAAAGGAGGACATGCTGGGAGAGCCGGAGAGTAAGGACGTGGGTATCGTGGTGCATGACCTGTTTGAAGCGGCTTTTAAGGATTTCGTGGGTAAGGAGCCGGTGATAGACAAGAAGTTTGAGACTAATTTCTGGGAGCTTTTCCGCGAGCTATTTGATGATAAAATCCGTAACCGCATTGGCTCCGAGGCTTTCATGATTGAGGGTGTGTTGCGCCACCGCCTGGAGGCATTCCTTAAGCGCGAGCGGCAGAAGGAAAACTGCCGCAACGTAAAGAAGATCATTTCCCTAGAGAAGAATGTTCAGCGCCAGAAAACCGACTTTCTCGGGGTTCCGCTATATTTTAGCTACCGCATTGACCGGGTGGATGAGCTTGTTGACGGCTCGCTGCTAGTCATCGACTACAAAACCGGAAGCAGCGCTAAGGTGCCAAATGGCACAAAGAGCCTACAGGCCATGGCTGATGCCATGACCCGTCAAACCATCTGCCAGGCGGTAAAGTCTTTTCAGCTGCCTGTTTATTACCACTTCATCTCGGAGGAATTTAAGGATAAGCCTCTGAACGCAGCGCTCTATATGATCCAGCGGCCGGAGAAGCTGGAGTACTTTATCAAGAAAAGGGATCTGGAGCGTCCGGACAGAGTGATGGGCTTTTGCCTGGATGCCCTTAAGTTCATCATCAACGAGATTTTTGATTCGGAAACGGATTTTGATTCAGATGACACCGGGGAAGCCTGCAGATACTGTCCCTTTGGGGCGCTGTGCAGATAGTCTGGGTACTATATGCGTCATTACAATGACAAAAAATCCTCCCCTTTTAACCTAGATTTTTAGCTTAAGGTGAACTCAATAAACAAACGTTCGTTTGTTTGTAAAATAGTTAGTTAGATTTTGGGGTTTTACGGGATCAGGATAGGCCTAAAAATTTAGCCGCCTTACCTTGAAAGCGCTTTCAAAATATGTTAAACTTCTATTCCGTTTGTCGTTATTCCTTTATACTGTAGCTTCGTATTATTCCTCTCTTGATAGGTTCAAGTTTTTTCTAGGTCCAATTCTTAATACCAAATTATTTAGTAAATAGTAGTATAATATATATGTAACCACAATGGGGTGGCAAATCATATGAATATAGCTTCATTTTAAAAATACGGCAACTCTTAAGCTAGGGGGGTTGCTTTTTTGACAGCGAAAAAGGATTAGATAGAAATGGATGATAAAAACGAAGCCATAAACTTTACCAAACAGAAATTAGACGAGTTAAGAAAGAAAATACAGCAATACGGCTATTCTTATCATGTCTTTCATGCCCCAGAAGTTTCAGACGCAGAGTATGATGATTTAGTGCAACAGTTAAGATACCATGAAGATTTATATAAGGAGCTATTATTAAAAGAGAAGGAAGTTATTAATAGTGCTATGACAAGTAAAGAGAGCAAGGAAGTGGTAAATAAAGCGTTAAATCTGTTCCAGTATTTAAATTATTTCGTTCGTCTGCGTACAAGTATCGTACAGAATATTAGTCAATACTCTAGTTGTATTTGGTTTTCCGAGATACCCTATAGCAAACTTTGCTTTTGTGCTGCAAGGGAACTAGATAAAGAAGAAAGTGATAGTACTTGGGTAGAAATAAAAAGGCCAACTTTACCTAAGGTTCCCACCATTCCGTCTATATGTGATAATTGGGTTAATTTAGATACCTTGGAAAATCACGAGCTTGAGCCAACCATAAAAGATAAAATTGTAGATGATCAGGCTCTTAAGGGCGGAGTAGATGAACCAGCTTATTTGGAGTTAGTAAATTATCCAGAGATTCAGTCTGTCTGGAGCGAATATCTTAAGCAAAAGTGGGAGCCGTGGGCAGAATTATATGGAGAATTAAAGAAAGTCTATAATATTTACGCAAAGCTTTTTTCAATGTACCAACAGCAGAAAGCTTTGGGAGAAGCTTATGAGGTAGTTTTATGTTTGGGTTTATTAGACTATAAAACAAAAGAAGGCGCCTCAATTTATCGTCATATTGTTACTGCGCAGATAGAATTAGTATTTGAACCAGTTCGAGGAACAATCAGTGTAAGATCTAGTCCTGAAGGGACAAATTTGCAGTTTGAAACAGAAATGCTTGGTGTTAATGATCAACCCGAGATTGAAATTCAGAGGCAACTAGAAGACAGTGCTAGAGATATTGGAAGTGACTTATGGCACAAAAGTAAGATACATCCATTGATTTTGAGTTGGGTTAATTCATTTAATCCCAAAGCAGGTTATAATGAGTCATTGGATCCGCCCCAGCCATCCTATTCGCTTGACAATCCTGAAGTTACCTTTGCTCCAGCGATAATCTTACGTGAGCGCACTAAGGTCGGAACACTTAAATTCATAGGTAAAGTTATAGAGAATCTAAAGGATAGCGATACTAATGATGTTCCTCAATCGATACGTACTTTTTTGACAACTGATGATGATGTAGAATCACCGCATTCAATGGGAGACGGAATATCGGAAAACGAATACAATCCAGAGTTAAAACAAGAAAGTATATATTTCCCCTTGCATTATAATGATGAACAACTAAGGATTGTTAGGTATATTAACGGTCGTAAGGGTATTGTAGTGCAGGGTCCTCCTGGGACAGGTAAAAGTCATACTATAGCAAATCTTGTTTGTCATTTACTAGCAGAAGGGAAAAGGGTTTTAATAACAAGTCATACTCCTAGGGCATTAAAAGTATTAAAAGAAAAGATTCCAAAACAAATTCAATCACTTTGCGTTAGCATTCTCGGAAAAAACCAAATAGATTTCGATAATTTAATGGGAGCAGTGCATGAAATAACTAACATGAATAATGTATGGGATAGCAATAAAAGCAATGACAGCATTGCTAAGTTAGAAGAAAAGCTGTTTGGTTTAAGAAAGAAATTCCAGAATGTCAAAGTTTTAATGACTGAGCTTAGAGAAAAAGAGACTTATAAGCACTCAATTGTTGATTCTAAATATAACGGCACAGCCCAGGAAATCGCCTCTAGACTTAAAACAGAGGAGAACAGGTACGGTTGGATTCCAGATAGCATAAGCACAAATGTTCCGCAGCCTTTAAGCGTTGAAGAATTCAAGAAACTAGTCGAGTTAAACAGAGCATTAACTAAAGATCGCACTAAGGAATTGTTGTTAAAGAGGATTAATGTTAATGAAATCTTCTCGCCAGAGGAATTTGTGGGGATTGTTGAAAATGAGCAGGTTTATAAAGCACGAGAAATAGAAATCGAGAATGATATAAATCTACGAATTCTTTACAATAAATTAAAACAAACCAATCAAGACAAAAGGGCTAGATTATTAGTTACCTTAAGGCTTTTAGAAAAGACAAAGGAGGAAGCTTGTCGAAGGCCGTTGCCATGGTTAAAATCTGCAGTTTCTGAAATGTTAGGAGATCAGGACCAACCGTTAAAACTACTGTTTATTGAGACTCAGGAATACCTAAATGGCTTAAAGGAGACCAGTGTTAATTCAGATAAGCACGATTTTTCGATACCGGATCAAGTTAAATTGCAAAAAATTAAAGTTGATGTCGAAGATTTATTATTTCATCTAAAGTCTGGTAAGAGTCTAGGTTGGGGAGTTTTTAGACCAAAGATTTACAAAAAAGTAATTTATTTATTAAATGATACATTGGTTGATGGTAGAGCCTGTTGTAATATTGATTGTCTGAACCTACTGCTAGACTACGTTAATGTCAGAATAAAACTAGACAAGTTGGAAGAATTATGGAAAAGCAAGATTAATATTCCTGAGGGTTCCTTGGCTAGCAAATTCGGAATATATTTTGAGCAGGGGGAAGCACTCGAAGTAGTTATTTCAATTGAAAAAATATTGCTGTTAGCAAAAGAAGGAATATCAGAATTACAGGTAATAAGTGAACCTGCATGGCATGA
>JAPLLR010000024.1 GCA_026387455.1 Candidatus Omnitrophota bacterium
CAGCCGGGCCAGACCGTTACCACCACTGATGCGGTCGTCGTATTATCTGACCATCTTATTGTCCGGGCTCAGGTTGATGAAACGGATATCGGTAAGATTAAGCTTGAACAAAAAGCGCTCCTTAGCCTCGATGCCTATCCGCAGACAAAGATCAAGGCCATAGTGGGGCATATTTATTACGAATCAAAGACGGTAAACAATGTCACCATTTATGAGGTCGACCTTACCCCTGAAAATGTGCCATCGTTTTTCCGGTCAGGAATGAACGCGGCGGTAGATGTCATAGAAAATTCCAGAGAAAACGCTTTGCTTATCCCTCTTGAGGCAGTGCAGAAAGAAAGGGATGAAAGCTTTGTGTTGCTAAAAAAGACCGGCGACGAGCCGGTCAGGCAAACGGTTACGCTGGGTATTGCCGATGATAAGAATGTAGAGGTCATTTCAGGGATAGGGGCAGATGATAAAATATTAGTAAAGTCAAAGGGATACTTCCTGCCAAAAAACAAAAATATAGGCACTAATCCGTTTATGCCCAGCCGCGGAAGGGCGGGTTCGGGATCTGCCCACTAATCAATAAATAAAGATATGATAGAAATAAAGAATATATTTAAGACCTATTTGATGGGCAAGGTTGAGGTAAAAGCCCTGTCGGATGTTTCCTTAAAGATCGCGTCGGGTGAATTTGTGGCGATCATGGGAGCCTCCGGTTCGGGGAAATCCACCCTGATGCATATTCTGGGGCTTTTAGACCGCCCGGATGCGGGGACGTATTTTTTAGGGGACATGGAGATAACTAAGCTTTCGGATGAGGAATTAGCGAGCCTGCGCAACAGGTTCATTGGGTTTGTCTTTCAGCAGTTTCATTTATTGCCGAGGATGACCGCTTTAGAGAATACGGAATTGCCGTTGATTTACGCGGGGAAAAGGCATTTAAAAGAAAACGCGAAGAAGGCGATCGAGCGGGTGGGTTTAAAGGACCGGATGAACCATAGACCCAATGAGATGTCCGGAGGCCAGCAGCAGCGGGTGGCCATCGCGCGCTCCCTAGTCAATGAGCCGCTAGTCTTGTTTGCCGATGAGCCCACGGGGAACCTGGATTCAAAGAGCAAAGATGAGATCATCGCCATTCTTAAGAAGCTTAATCAGGAAGGCAAGACCGTTGTCATCGTGACACACGAAAAAGATATTGCCGAGTGCGCAAGGCGCGTGATCCAGATGCGCGACGGAAAGATCATTAGCGATGAGCGGTTAGAGAACGGAAAAAGGGTCACGGAGGTCGCTGCTTTAGAGGACAGCCTCGTAAACGCGGCTTTAGCGATACATCATAAAGTCGCTGGGCAGGGTCAATTCCTGGATTATTCGCGCCAGGCGGTATTCGCGATGCTCTCCCATAAAATGCGGTCTTTTTTATCAATCCTGGGGATATTGATCGGCGTTGCCGCAGTGATAGCTATGCTTGCTGTTGGGACGGGTGCAAAAGAGTCTATCGAGAAACAGCTGGCATCTCTCGGATCTAATCTTCTGATGATCCGGCCGGGTTCTGAAAGATCCCATGGAGTAGCCTTAGAGGCAGGCCTAGTCACGCGTTTTACATTTAATGACGTGGTAGCAATCGCTAAACTTGACGATCAGGTAGCTAGAATCTGTCCTTCAGTGACCGGACGCGGCCAGCTTGTTTATGCCAATAAGAATTGGAGCACTCAGGTCGAAGGCACGGGTGTAGATTTTGCCCAGATGCGCGCAGCTGTGCCTACTATCGGAAGGTTTTTTACCGAACAAGAAGTAAAAATGAGGGAAAAGGTGGCCCTGTTGGGGATGACAGTAGTAAAGGAATTGTTCGGTGATTCTAATCCGGTCGGCGAAATAATAAAAATAAATCTGATCAATTTCAAAGTGATAGGGATTTTGCCTGAAAAAGGAGCTACTGGCTGGCATGATCAGGATGATACGGTGGTCATCCCGGTCACTACAGCGATGTACAGGGTCTTCGGAAAGCAATATATAGACTCTATTTCCGTAGAAGTAAAAAGCCCCGATTTATTAGACGCAGCCCAGGATTCTATCGCTAAGACTATTATAAAACAGCACCATCTCGGTAAAGATGAAGAAGATTCTTTTCAGATCCGTAATATGGCAGATATTAAAAACACGCTCGAGGCTACTACAAAAACAATGTCATTGTTGCTTGGGTCGATTGCCGCTATATCGCTATTGGTCGGAGGTATAGGGATCATGAATATCATGCTTGTCTCGGTGACCGAGCGCACCCGGGAGATCGGCCTGCGCAAAGCCATAGGCGCAAGCAATAAAGATATTATGGCACAATTTCTTATTGAGGCTATACTGATGTCATTTATCGGCGGCATTACAGGAGTTTTTTTAGGAAGCGGGATTTCCTCATTGATAAGTATCTTTGCCGGATGGGCTGTAAATGTTTCTTCCTTTTCCGTGATCCTTGCCACGACTTTTTCCCTGGTCATTGGGATAATCTTCGGTATTTGGCCTGCGCAAAAAGCCTCGCAGCTTGACCCGATTGAAGCTTTGCGCTACGAGTAACCGTTGTTGATAAAAATACCGCGCAGTTGTATAATAGTCTTGTGATTACCTTCCGTAAAACAATCCTTTTAGTTTTTATCATCGTTTTTCTTATTGGTATGCGCGCTGGCGCGCAGGCAAAAGAGATCACGGTGGTGGCTTCATTTTATCCTGCCTATATCACAGAACTCAATGTGGTTAAAGATGTTCCGGGAATTAGAGTGGTAAATCTTACAACGGGCGCGCAAGGCTGCCTGCATGATTACGCGCTCACTACTAACGATATGCGTACACTTTCTAAGGCAGATATTTTTGTGGTTAATGGCGCCGGTACAGAGGGGTTTCTGGAGGAAGTAGCTAAGCAATATCCTAAGTTAAGGATAGTTCGGCTAACCGATACAGTGCCGCTTATAGAAAATAATCCGCATGTCTGGTTGAGTATCAGCGGCGTGGTCGTGGGGGCAAAGAATCTGGGCCGGGCAATGCAGGAGTTGGATCCGGATCGCGCCGAGCTGTATCAAAAGAATACTGATGATTATGTTTTGAAGCTTGAGAAGCTCGGCTTGAAGTTGTATTCTCAATTGTCCCCGCATAAAGGCGCAAAGATAATTACCTTACATGACGCGTTTGTATATTTTGCCCATGAATTCGGGCTTGAGGTAGTCGCGGTGATAGAAAGAGAGCCGGGAGCGCAGCCGAGCGCTCAGGATTTGGCCCAGATAATTGAGGTGGTCAGGAAGTGCGGGGTAAAAGCGATATTCAGCGACCAGTGGGTTTTGATTCCGGCGCTTCAGACCGTGACTTTGGAAACAGGTGTACCTAATTATGTTTTGGATCTGGCAGTGAGCGGGCCGGACGATCCGGAAGCTTATATCAAGATCATGCAAAAAAACGCTCAAACCATCATAGAAGCGTTGCAATAGAGAGGGAGAGGGAAATTGCAGAATACCTGCACGCATTGCTGTACTAAAATAGAAGGGCTAGGGGTAAAGTTTGCCGATCGAGCGGTTTTAGAAGAGGTCAATCTGCACTTAAACTGTAAAGAGCTGTTGGCTTTGATCGGGCCCAATGGTGCCGGTAAGACTACGTTATTACGTGCTATACTCGGGGAAATTCCTTATAGCGGAGAAATAAACTTTCTAGTCAGGTCTTCACCGAAGAAAAAGCCGGCGATCGGGTATGTCCCTCAGAAGCTTAGTCTTGACGCTGATTCTCCCATCAGTGTTTTAGATCTGATAGCCGCGGCTATCAAGCGCTGTCCGGTGTGGCTTGGGGTGAAACGCTCTGTGCGCGAGGAAGCAAAAGCAGTGCTGACTAAGTTTTCCGCTGAGCACCTTATGTATCGCAGGATAGGAGAGCTTTCCGGAGGAGAGTTGCAGCGGGTGTTTTTGGCCATGGCCATGACTCCGGTTCCGGATATCCTGCTTTTAGATGAGCCGGTCTCGGCAGTGGATGTGCAAGGGTTATCCTTATTCTACGATATCGTCTCGCGCTTAAAGCAGGAGTATGATATTTCCGTGATCATGGCGACCCATGACCTGGCCGGGATTGCCCCGCATGCAGACCGCATGGTGCTATTAAATCGCACTATCGTAGCCGAAGGCACGCCCAGGGAAGTCTTTGCTAACAATAAACTGCTGGAAACTTTCCAGCTTAGTCTTTGGAATATATCAAGCCTCAAGAATGATTGATACCTATTATAAGATCATTGAAATACTGTTTCCTTTTGCCTGGACGCAATACGCCTTCATGAAAAACGCGCTGCTGGCTATGTTTTTTGTGGCCCCGCTTTTTGCGCTTTTAGGAACGTTGGTGGTAGGCAAGCGCATGGCTTTCTTTTCGGATGTCCTAGGACACTCTGCACTCACCGGGATCGCGTTGGGCGTGGTGTTGGGACTGCGTGAACCTTTCTGGCCAATGTTGGTATTTATTGTAGCTTTGGCAGTGCTGATAAATTTATTCAAAGGCTTGACCCAGGCTTCAAGCGATACAGTGCTGGGAGTTTTCTTTGCCATGACTGTGGCTTTAGGTGTAGTGATCCTTAGTCGCTCCGGGGGGTTTAATAAATTTACCGGGTATCTTATCGGCGATATTCTGGCTATTTCTCGTATGCAGATTTACGGCTTGATCGGTTTAAGCGTTGTGGTGCTTTGGTACTGGATGTTTTTCGGGAACAATCTCATGTTGATTAGCGTGAATCCGGTTTTGGCGCGCACTCGGGGAGTGAGAGTTTTCTGGATGGAGACGGGATTTGTGGTGCTTTTGGCGGTAGTGGTAGCGGTTTCTATACGCTTGATTGGAATACTAATGGTTAATTCTCTTTTAATACTTCCGGCTGCCGCAGCCCGCAATATTTCGGGGAATATGCGCGCCTATACGGCATGGAGTATTGCTATCAGCATTGTTTCTGCGTTGGGCGGCCTGGTGCTTTCATATTATTTGGGGACGGCGACGGGAGCGACCATTGTTTTGTTCTGCGCTGGGTTTTATCTGCTCACTGCGCTTGGGGCCGGACTAATGCATAGGAGGTAAATTGTATGGCTAAATCCAAACCAATTTTGGTCACGCTTAAGGGACAAGAGAAGTTCACCCGCATTTTAAGCGGGTTTCCTGAGACCATGGGGATCAAGTCAGGGCATGTGGTCCTTAAGCCCGGAGAAAATGTGGGAGAGCATGTTACCGAGGCAAAGGAAGAGGTGATAGTTGTCCTTAAGGGCAAGGCCATGATCCTTTGTGGCAATGACGATGAGCCGATCGTAGCAAGCGCGCGAACGGTAGTTTACGTGCCACCTGAGACGACGCATGATGTGAAGAATATAGGCGGGGATATTTTGGAATACATATATGTCACTGCTGCGGTGTAGTAGCCACCCGCTAACACAAGAAGACATGATGTAACAAGTTTCTTGTATTTTAAGCTAATCGGTATATAATAACGCTATTCCTTTTGAGATAATAATGGAGGGGCAAGATGAAAAAATTAATTTTAGCGGTTTTGGCGTTATCCCTGAGTGGCTGCATCTACATTGTCAAAGACGGGGAAAAAGAGAAATACTACGGGGTCAAGGAAGATCAGGGCAAGGAAATAATGCAGCAGGTCATTACCCGTCAGGAAGAAGTCAAGGATAAGCCACCGTTGATCAATATAAAATGATGCCTAAGCTAAGAATTCTAGGATTATTGTTATTAGGTTTAACTATAAGCTTTCCGGCGTATGCCCAGAAGCCGCAGGGTTATGCGGTTATTGCCAGTATTCAGGGGAATGCGGAAGTCAAGCCTAAGGGAGCTGCTTGGTCTAGCGCAAAGGGCGGGATGTCCGTCGGGCAGGGAGATATTATTAGGACCAGGGGTGATTCCTGGGTAGTGTTTGATATTTACGAAGGGGAAAAGCGCCTGGCTTCGGTTGAGGTCAGGCAGTTTAGCGAGCTTAAACTTACTCTTCTTAAACCGGACAAATCCATACTTTTAGATCTGGCGTTGGGCGAGGCGATGATAAAGGCCGAGAGGCTAAATGGTGGCAAGGCGAAATTCGAAGTAAAGACACCGACTTCGTTCATTGAAGTAGTCGGGAAAGCAACCTTTTCAGTGACAGTGGACAAATTAGAATAAGATATTTGGTTCTTTTTATTTAGACTATACGCGCGGGTGGTGGAATGGCAGACACGCAAGCATGAGGGGCTTGTGCCGTAAGGCTTGGGGGTTCAACTCCCCCCTCGCGCATAAATGAGCCCACAACTTACGGAGCCCCTTACTGGGACGACGTAAGTTGTATGGGCGAATTTATACCGACAGCAACGAGAAAATTTGGAACAAATTTTCGAAGTGTTTTGCTGTCGGTACCTCAGTTTAGGCGAGGGATAAACACTAAGGGACGGTTCTCTTTCTTAGATTACTTAAGAAATTAGAACCGTCCCCTTTATTTTAAGCCTTTTGCCGATTATACCCGTTTCGCCTATCTTTTACGAAATTACTTCTTTCCTCAGCCTTGGCTAGGGATTTTAATTCCGCGCCTATTTCTCCTACCTGCGCTACGTGGGTTATGGTACGGGATTCATTGCTGACTATGCCTATTGAAACCGATAACAATCTGATTTTTTGTTCCCCACCTTTACGGTCTTTGGCCGTAATATAGCCTCTTTTGCGGTCGGTTTCATTGTAAAATTCGGGAACTGTCTTGTCGAAATCGTCAATGATTTTCTGACAAAGCCTATCAGATTTATCCGGAGTGGTTATGACCACAAAGTCATCGCCTCCGATGTGACCGATAAAATCCTCAAGGGTGCCGAGCTCCTTAGTGGCACGGATTAGTATGCGGCCCGTCTCGCGTATGACATCATCCCCGTGTTCAAACCCGTAAGTGTCGTTAAAGGCCTTAAATTTATCCAGATCGATATAGCACACGGAGAAAACTGATTTATTCTCCAGGCGTCTGGATAATTCGTTGAGGATAGAGACGTTGCCGGGCAGCCGGGTAAGGGGGTTGGCTTCTAAATCGCGCTTGGTTCGGCGCAATATCATGCGGATGCGCGCTAGAAGTTCTTTGGGCTCAAAGGGTTTGACTACATAATCATCCGCTCCGGATTCTATCCCGTTTACTTTATCGTTGATGTCGCCTTTTCCGGTGACCATGATGATCGGCAGATGGCTTAAGAGCAGGTCTTTTTTTACTGCCTGACATACTTTACGGCCGTCCATCTTTGGCATTTTATAATCTATTAGCACCAGATCAAGCGGTTTGGAGTTGATGATTCTTAGTGCTTCTTCTCCGTCGCCTGCCTCAAGGACTTCGTAGTTTTCCTCAGAGAGGGTGATCTTGAGGATGTCTCTGATATCAGGGTCGTCGTCTACGATCAAAATTTTTGCTGGCATATTTGTTATTGGGCCTTTATTTATGCTAACGGTAACGTAAAACTGAACGTCGAGCCTTTACCGACTACGCTTTTTACCCAGATTTTGCCGCCGTGCGCTTCAATGATATGTTTGACCAGCGAAAGGCCAAGGCCAGTGCCTTTGACTTCCTGATTGATCTGGTTTTCCACTCGGTAAAATTCCTCAAATACTGCATCAAGGGATTCTTGCGGTATGCCGCAGCCGGTGTCCATTACTTCGACTTCGGCCATGTTGTTTGCCGTCGCCCGGGCTACAACAGTGATCGAGCCTGCAGCCGGAGTAAATTTCATGGCGTTGCCGATAAGATTGATCAGTACCCGCTCGATCTGGTTACGGTCGGCGAACACGGTTTCCGCTTCCGGAGCCAAGCCGAACTTTAATTCTATTTGTTTTTCCTTTGCCTGCACAGCTAATAGATCCGTCACCTTTTCAAGTATGTCTTTTAGCTTTTGCGGTTCCAGTTTCATGGTCACTTTTCCCGCCTCGATGCGCGAGATATCCAACAGGTCGTTTACCATGTGCGCCAGCTCATCGCTGTGGCGGTTGATCTTTTCAAGGCGCTCCTTTATCTCCAGAGGCACCGCTCCTAGTTTTCCCGCCAGAAGTATTGCCGCATATCCTTTGATGGAGGTGAGGGGGGTGCGCAGTTCATGTGAGACGCTAGAGACAAAATCGCTTTTGCGTTTGCTGATTTTTTCTACCTCAGAAAGCACGTTACGCAATTCATGGGTGCGTTGCTCGACTTTGATCTCCAGTTCTTGCTGGGTTTTCCAGGTCTTTTCAAATAACCGGGCGTTTTCCAGGGCCTGGCCCAGCTGGTTTGCCAGGACTACGATTAGCTCCTCATCTCCTTCGGTGATGATAATATCGGTATTTTCCGTACCTACCAGAAGGAATCCTTTCGCGCCCTCCCGGGGGATGATGGGGGAAATGACAAAGGCGCTTACTTTTAGGACGCGGTTCATCTGTTCTTTGCCTACAGAGAGCTTGGAGATGGAAGAGATGGTTTTTCCTTCCTCGATAAGGGTGTGGTAGAGGTCTTTATGCGCTTCCATAAGGGTCTGGATAGCCAGTAGGGCTTCTTCGGGATAACCGATGTTCAGGCAATTGCGGAATTTTGACGGGCCTTCCCATAAAAATACCAGGGCTTTTTCAAACCCAAGGTCTTCAAGAAAGCTTGTTTCGATGCGCGAAAATATCTGGTTCTCTTCTAAGGTGGTGCTTACCGCGCGCGAGAAACGCTGCAGGGCATAAAGGCCGGCGACTTTTTTGTCCAGCTCTTCCTGAGTTTTATTGAGCTCCATGTCGGTGCGTACGATGAGCTTGGCCTGCTCGTCCATTTCTTCAAGGGATTGACGAAGGTTGGTTGCTTCTGCCTGTAGTTTACGCATCTGTTTCATCTTGTAGAACACAAACAGCCCAAGGCCGATGAGGCTGATACAGGAAACCAGGAATAAAATTGTGATAGTGTCTGAGCTCATTTAATTTATCCAGCCACAGCCAGCGTAGTCATGGTATGACTTTGGAAGTAAGTCTTACCTAAATAATTGATTGCGGAAAGCGGAGCCTGCTCCGCGTAAGTGTAGATACCGATTACCGGGGTATCTCTCCCCAGTTTTTCCTTGATGCTTTCTAGTTCCCTATTCGCCTGCCGAGTGAATAAGGCAAAGCGTGAGGCAGAATCAAAAATCAGCGCGAATTTTGGTGTGTGGGTGCCTAGGTTTTTGCGGGCCTCATGCGCGGACTGTGCTGCTGCCTGGAGGCAGGATTCTTTAGTGCCGATCATCAGCCTGATAGTGCTTGCTTCAGGGACTTCCCCCTGGAAGAGGATGCCGCTGTCGTCAATGTCAATGATATTGTGTAAGAGATACTCTTTTTCTCCCGGTATTTTGATACCGATAGGATAGAGCATGGTCAGGTGCCGCAGGTCTTTTTTGATCGCGGTGATGCTTTTGGCAAAATAATCTTCGTAAATCTTGGCTGCTGCAGCATTATCGATCTCACTCACTCTGCCAGCGTTTGACTTTGTCACTTTTCGGGGTTTGCCCAGTGGTTTCCATCCGTGCTGGATGCCTAAACCAAAATGCAACTTTCCTCCGAAAAGTATCCCGCAGGCGGCGTCCGGCAAAACCTCGTCGTTGAAATAAACACAGGTTTTAGTGAAAGTGAAGTTATCTGATGCTGAAGCGCCTATCAGAGGGAAACTTCTGCCCAGGCGCTCCTGCAGTCCGGCGATAAGCTCGGATCCATTAAGTAGCAAGCCGTCGGAGAAGATGATGCTCATGGTGCGGTGCACGCCTTTACAGCCATAGAGGAGTTTTTCTCCCAGCTCCTGGCCTGCCTGGCCGGCGGATTTCTTGCTGATCTCTTTAACGCAGGCGGTGTTGAAATATGAATCTTCGGGAAGAGAGAGGAGGCAGACCGCGATACCGTATTTGAGTATTCTTTCGCTGGTGATTATTCCCAGGCTGCTTGCGCCAAAGAGAGGGGTGTCGTTAAACGCTCTGCGGATAAATTTAAGGACCTGGGGATGGGCAAATTCTATGGTAGAGAATACCATCACAACATCTATTTTTTTGTTTCCTAGCTGCTTGCGTGCGGATTCTACTGCTTCCTGCGCCGCACGGATATGGTCGCGGCTGGTGCTTGTGCCTATCCCGATGTGCATAGTTAAAATCATAACATATTATATACTCTGGTCAACAAAATTTGTTGACTAGGGTACATAATATAGGTAAAATACAAACGAATCTGGGATCTGGAAATTAGGATTTGGTGATTTTTAAATATGCCCCCATCGTCTAGCCTGGTCTAGGACGCGTGGTTCTCAGCCACTAAACACCGGTTCAAATCCGGTTGGGGGTAGATTTGCTATAGCCTTCTTCAGGCAAAACCATCCCGAAGTCTACCCCGAAAATATCGAAGAGATTTTCGGGGTGTTTAGACGAGGGATAATTTTGGGGCATATTACGAGGCGGCAGTTAGCGAGGGATACAATTCAAGCGTTTAACTATCGGCAAATTCCCAGTATTTTAATTAGTTTATTACTTTAGCCAACCCGGTATTTTTCTACCTAAATTATAGGCAAGCCATAAAACAAAAAATTGCTTGCTTTATTGAAGTGTTTGTGGTAAAAAAGATAGAATACACTATATATAGTAGATAAGGGGATTGAATGTGCGGACATCTAGGATTCTTGGATATATCCAGTACGGTAGTGAAAATTGCTGCCTGGATTTTTTATTAAAAAGGAGATTTCTGTGAGGAAGCATACCATCTTATTAGTTCTCTGCACTTTTGTGTTGGGCGGCCTTATCGGCTGCGACAAGTTGGATTTCTTTAAATCTAAAAATGACGGTCAGAAATCAACCACGGCAACCAGGGTGGTCACCGGAACTATTATTGCCCAGGTGGGTAATGTCCCCATAACTCTCAAAGACCTGAATCAGGAAATAGATTTTTTTAACGCCAGCGTCCCGGAGGATAAGCCAGAGCAAAAGATCACCACCCGCGACCAGAAGATCAGTTATCTGAAGAATGAGTTGGCGCGCCGGGCGTTATTGTATCAGGAGGCGCTTGACCGCGGCCTGGATAAAAATTATGAAATCGTGGATGCTTTGGAAAAAGCTAAAATGAATTTACTGGTAGTGGAGCTGGTAAAGAAAGAAACAGATAATGTTAGTGTAAGCTCGCAGGAAATACAGGAATATTATGATACCTATAAGGATCAATTGAAAGATCCGGAGGAAAGGCAGATCCGCGAGATCGTCGTTTCCACTGAACAGGAGGCAAGGGATATTATGATACAGCTTCTCCAGGGAGCTGATTTCGTAACATTAGCGAAAGATAAATCAAAGTCCTCAAGCGCTAAAAACGGCGGAGACATAGGGTTTCTTTCTCATGGAAAGAAGTCAGCCGCGTTTGATGCGGTTGCATTTTCCGATACGCTGGAAGTTGGAAAGACTAGCAATATCTTCCGTGGTCCCGACGGATATTATATCCTTAAGTTGGAGGCTAAGCGTGGGGGAAAAACCAAGCCGCTCTCCGACATGTGGGATGATATCAAGCGCGGCTTGACATTCCTGAAACAGCAGAAAAAGATGGAAGATCTGATTAGCAAGCTTTCCACCCAGACTAAAATCGAAATTAACGAGAGTACAATACAATAAAGAGCAGATGCCCGTAACTAAATAAAATAAAAGGAGTAAGATGAAAAAAATACTTACAAAAATTTTTATGGTAGTCACAGCCACGCTGTTATTCACTCCCGCGGTGAATTATTCAGAGACCACCAATGAGGCGCTGAAGCTTTACGTGAACGTGCCTTACACTCTTTTTGTAAGTGGCCCTATACGCGTCTCAGTAGATAATCCCAATGTCTTAGATGTCGTACAGGTGACCAAAAAAGAGATCACCCTTAGCCCTAAGGCGGTGGGAAGGACGAGCCTGGCTGTTCTGGATTTGTATGGAGAGCAGATTTATTCCGTAATCGTATACGCCGAGAATATGGAGGCAGTAAAAAAACGCGTGGACAACCTTCTGGCCAAGCTTAATTTCCCCGAGGTCTACACTCAGCTGGAAGACGAAGAAGCAAAGGTTTATATTCTGGGCAAAGTGAAGACTGCGCAGGAAAGGGAGCGCGTTAATTCCTTACTTGGTTCTTTAAAAGATAAAACCGTCGATCTTTTGAGTATTAAAGAAGAAGAGCTGGCGATCGAAATAGATGTGCAGGTTTTGGAATTAGATAAAGATGCTTCTTCTTCCCTTGGTTTCACCTGGCCCAGTTCAATTAATATTATTGAGCAGGGCTCCCCCGGTATTGCTGCCGGAGGGACCAGCTTTGGAAAATTATTCAAGCTTTTTAATGTTCAACGCGGCATATCAGATGGAGCAGGGGGATCAGTTATAGATCCTTATACGGTTAGGCTTGACGCTCTTATCCAGGAGGGCAAGGCGCGAATACTCTCAAGGCCGAGGCTTGTCTGTCAGAGCGGCAAGGAAGCCAAGCTGCTTGTAGGTGGTGAAGTGCCGATTTTTACCGCGGATATCGGTGCAGGCGGGTCA
>JAPLLR010000006.1 GCA_026387455.1 Candidatus Omnitrophota bacterium
GAAACGTCCCGGAAATTTCTACGATATCTCCTTTTTTATGATAATCCCCAGCATAGCGGATATCTTGGATCATCGTCTTTGAAGCCCAAATACCGACCGCAATAGTGCCGTCATTCACGTGCAGCCATGCGTAATCCCCGCAAATCATTACATCTCCTATAACTTCTACTTTATAGTTAATAGCTTTACCGTCATACTGCTTAGCATTATTTAATAAATCTAAACTCGTAGATGTCTGAGCATAACAGTTATAACTAAAAACAACCAGCACTAAACACAACACCAACAATAATAAAAAACTTCTCACTTTTATTTACCTTTCACAAACGCTACAAAAAAACCAAATAGCGCAAAAACCGACATTAACTCAAGTCTTCCTGCCCACATTTCAATTATATAGGTCACTTTTAATATTGCTGGCATACTTGTATCAGTTATTCCACAGGAAAGCCCAACATTAGCAGCTGCAGAGGTTGACTCAAAAAGAGCTTCCAAAAAAGGATATCCCAATCCTACCCCCACTAGAGTACCCAATCCGTAAAGAAAAAGATACCCCAAAGTGACAATCAAAACTGCCCGTACCTGCTTATCTTCAATAAACATGCTTTTTATATGATGAAATTTTTGCACTATGATCGCGCTTGGTGAAAACATCGTTCTTTTTATATCTTGTCTGAATGCTTTATAAATAACTCCCACGCGCAACATTTTAATACCCCCGGCTGTAGAGCAAGCGCAACCTCCCAAAGCCATGGCAAGAATTATCCCGCTTAACGCTAAATCTCCCCACTCCTTGATAAACTGCTGAGCATATATTGTCATGTAGCCGGTTGTGGTTTGCCCTGAGATAATCTGAAAAAATCCCTTGCGGAAAAGCATCATTCCATCTGAATAAACACCCCATTGCCTCAAGCCAGCCATCGTAATCAAAGTAATAATCATAATAACAAACAAAAGAGTTCGCGTTTCGATATTTCTCCATATTTCTTTAAAATTACCTGTCCAGATTTGATAATGCAAATTAAAATTAAATGAGCCGATAACCATAAAGAAAATTGTGACAATTTCAAACATCAAGCTGTGATAATAAAGAATGTTTGGAGATTGCGGGGAAAAACCAGCAGTATCAAATCCGGCCATAAAAATACAGACAGCGTGAAAAAATGCACTTTGAGGCTTTAATCCTATAGACATCCCTACTAGACCTAACACAATGGTCCCTAAAATTAAATACACTATACTAATAGCCCAAATAAAACGCGCCGTATGAATAACGTTAGGGACTAATTTCTCATCGCGCCCTTCCCCGAGATACAGATTAAGCGAACCGCTGGTACCCCCGACCAAGAATGAAATCGCGATAATAGCGATTCCCTGCCCTCCAAGAAAAGGCCCTAAGTGACGCCACAAGTTGTGTGTTCGTGAGAGATGATCTAAATCCTGTACAAGCGTCAGTCCAGTTGTGGTAAAACCAGACATAGTTTCAAAGCAAGCATCAAGAAACGATTTATAATGACCGCTTAAGACTAATGGTATAGCGCTAAGCGCCATTGCGGCCAGCCATGAAAGAGCAATAACAACCATTGCCTGACCAGCATGTAGTTCTTTATCCGTTTTACACAGCCAGCTTAAAGCCAAACCGAAGAATATAGCAATATTAGCGCTTATCAAGAAATCCAGAGCAGGATTAGGTTCTGTAAATAAAACAAGACCCGCAATAAACGGCAAAAACATTGTAAGGCCAATACCGAGCATTATTCTTCCCAAATAATATCCGATGTTCTTAATATCTTTTATTTGAGGTTTAAGTATCATCGTATAAATTGAACTGCTAATACAAATATTGAACCTAAACCAATAATTACCATCACATACACAGTTTCCCAGAATATTCCGAGAGTAACAGTATAGAAAACAGTGATTTTCTTCATAGCGTTCACTTTCTGTCTCCCTACATCCGGCCTTATTGGATAGGCCGGTGTTTTTCTTTCTGCTTATACCCAATCTTATCGGATGGATTGGTGTGCCGTCCAGAAAGGACGCACCCGCTTATCCTATAAAGCGGGGTGCTGCCTTCTGCGGCAACAAAAAACCAGAGAATAAAGCACTCTGGCGTTGTGTTAAATCTAATTTATCTTTGTATTTATTCTAATAGATTACGATACGCTTGGTAAACAAGGAAGGCAAGTCAAAAAAAGGTCAAAGCGAGTGGTTAATCATCAGAACGCAGACGATAGCCTACGCCCGGCTCCGTAAGGATGTAAGTTGGTCGATCGGGGTTGGGTTCGATTTTACTGCGCAAATTACTAATAGTTACGCGCAAAAGATGTAAAATGCCCTCATAATCTTCTGTTTTATCCCAAATCTCACGCAGAATTTGTTTATGAGTGATAACTTTACCGGAGTTTAAAAGAAGAAGCTTGAGGATGTCATATTCAGTAGGAGACAAATTGACCTCGTTATTTTCTATAGTTACCCGACGGCTTCCAATATCCACAGCAAGCTTACCTGAACGCAGGATTTCCTCCTTTTCTAAAGGCAGAAGACGCCTCATAACCGCCTTCAAACGCGCCAACAACTCTCCAACAGAAAAAGGCTTAGTAAGATAGTCGTCTGCTCCGGCATCAAGCGCAGCGATCTTTTCAAGTGGATCATCTCTTACCGATAAAATGATTATTGGGGTTTTTGCCCGTTTGCGAATTTTTGTAATGATCTCTTTTCCATCCATATCAGGAAGTCCCAAGTCAAGAATAATGACATCCGGATGAACACTAACCGAATCTGTTAAGGCTTCTTTACCTTTTGTCGCTTCAAAAACGACGTAACCGTACGCCGAAAGAGATGTCTTAAGAAAACTACGTATGGATTTTTCGTCGTCTACAACAAGAATTCTTAAATTGTTCTGCCCTACCATCATGCTTTCACTCCACCGGAAGTTCTATGATAAACGTAGCACCTTTGCCAAGAATGCTTTCTGCGTTGATATGACCGCCGTGAGCCTCAATAATATTTCTGGAAATACTTAAGCCCAAACCGGTTCCCAGTACATTTTGAGCGCGCTGGACCCGATAGAATTTGTCAAAAATACGCCCCAGATCTTCTTTAGGGATTCCATGACCATAATCCCGTATAAAAACGCGTACATTATTGCCAATACAAGAAGCCTCAATTTCGATCGGAGAACCATCTGGCGAATACTTTAAAGCATTATCAATAACATTCAAGAACGCCTTGAGCATATACGGAAAATCTACGGCCACTTCGGGTATGTCCTTTTGGATGTTTATTTTTATGTTTCGGCTGCCTATCTTATCTTTTATCTGTTCAAGACACGCTCCTATGAAGTCCCTCAAATCGCATGGCTTTTTAGAAATTCGTAACACTCCGGATTCTGTCCTAGTCATATCCAGAAGATTACTTACAATACGATCCAACCTTTCGGATTCACCACGAGCTGTTTCCAATAGTTCCCTTTTTTGCTGCACGTCAAGATTTGATTTACTATCCAAGAGAGCACTCAAAGTCCCGGTAATCGAAACAAGGGGTGTCTTTAAATCATGAGAAATTGCGTTTAAAAGCGCTGAATGAAGTTTCTCTGTCTGCCGTTGGATAATCTGCGCTCTAACTTTTGAAGTAAGCGTACTCACAATAAGGCCAACTACAAGAAAAGCTGCAAAGGTAAAAAGATACTCAAAATCGTGAACATTCAAGGTGAGATACGGCGGGACTAAAAAGAAGTCAAAAGCAAGTACGCTCAATACTGAGGTTACAATTGCTGGCCCCTGCCCCCAACGAATAGCAACTATTACTACGGCTAAAAGATAAAACATCACGATATTTGTCGGCTCAAGCTTTCTTTTGAGAAATTCACCCAACAAAGTCATGATGAAAACAAGCCATACGCTTACCAGGTAGGGATAAATTTTATTCCGCAGAATCTTTGTCTTTTGCATATCTGACAGCTCCAAAGTAACATTGTACCACGGTCATTCTCAACCTCAATAAAATAAGGATCCTTCAGTCAGTAATATTACACATGGAGGTGATCTATATGTAAATAGGTAAATAAAAAGGCTATCGACCTGTAGCGATCAATAGCCTTAAAACTACCCACTTTCATACTCCGCGTTCAAAACGCCAGTCGGATTTCTTCGAAATCCTTTGTGGCGAACGCGGAGTGATTTCCAGACACGTTATAGTGGGGAAATTCAGGATCCCTAAGGGACTAAGGAATTTACTTAATAAAGAGCATCTCGCGGTATTTCGGAAGGTCCCAGGCATCATCCGAAACCACGCGTTCAAGGTCATCCACGTGCCGGCGTATATGCTCCATCATAGGCTTAAGCTGCTTAAAATAAAGCTCAGCCCGTTTTTCGTCGCTGACCTTCTTGGCCTTTTCCAGAAGCTTGATCATCTCTCCCGTATTATGTCTTACATAGTAGATCTTTGAGACGATGTCGCTTAAATGCTCTTTCTTATCCTTAAGCGCCGCCGGATCCACCTTAAGCCCCGCGGACTTCTTTAGCCTAACCAGCTCATCAAGTGTGCGAGCAAGAAGTTTCTCATATTCATAGCCTGCGGGCACAACTGAAGCATTCACCATTTCATTTAAAGTATTTGCCTCGATCTCCAGCGTCAGATTATACATATGGATCCATATATGGTATCGCGCGATCAGCTCCTCTTTAGAAAAGACTTTGTATTTCTCAAAGAGCTCGATATTCTCTTCTTCAGTCAAAGCCTCCAAAGCCTCATAGGTTGCCGCGACATTCGGCAGGCCCCTTCTCTTGGCTTCTTTCACCCACTCCGGGGCATAGTTATTCCCTTCAAAACGCACCCCTTTAGTTTCTTTAATTATTTTACTAATCACCTTTAAGACCGAAGAATTAAAATCTTTCCCCGTGGAAGTAACCTTTTTTATCTCTCTGGCGACATAATCAAGGCTATCGGCGATTATGGTATTGACCACTGTGATCGGAGTAGAAACATTCTGAGACGAGCCCACCGCGCGGAACTCAAACTTTGAACCGGTGAAGGCGAAAGGCGAAGTGCGGTTTCTATCAGTAGAATCTTTGTTAAACTGTGGTAAGCGCGCAATACCCAAATCAATAATATCACGCTTAGAAACCTTGGCCTTTACCCCTTTTTCAAGCATATCCAGAACAGAAGTCAATTGTTCCCCTAAGAATACGCTGACAATTGCCGGAGGAGCTTCATTCGCGCCCAGGCGATGTTCATTTCCCGCCAGGGCGACCGATGCGCGCAAAAGGTCAGCATGAAGATAGACAGCGCGCAGGACCGCAGCCAATATGGTTAAGAACTGCAGATTATCTTCAGGAGTCTCACCCGGATTAAGCAGATTATTTCCCAGATCATCAGACAAAGACCAGTTCAAGTGTTTTCCGCTTCCGTTTACCCCAGCAAAAGGTTTCTCATGCAAAAGGCAAACCAGATTATGCCGCAGAGCCACTTTCTTCATCAGCTCCATGAGCAACTGATTATGGTCGGCCGCGATATTTGACTCCTCAAAAATCGGCGCAAACTCATACTGGTGGGGCGCTACCTCATTATGCCGGGTCATCAGCGGTATACCTAGTTTATATGCTTCCTCAGCTACCTCAAACATGAAATTGACTACGCGCTCTTTAATCGTGCCAAAATACTGGTCCTCTAGCTGCTGCCCTTTGGGCGAAGGAGCTCCGATCAGGGTGCGTCCGGCCATAACCAAATCCTGGCGCAGAGTATAATCATTCTTATCTATCAGAAAATACTCCTGCTCCGCTCCGCAAGTAGAAAATACCTTTTTGATATTCTTATGGCCAAAAAGCTTTAAAAGCCCGACCGCTGCTTTATTAAGAGCTTCATCAGAACGTAAAAGCGGCAGTTTTTTATCCAGGGCCGCTCCGTGATAGGATATGAATATGGTGGGAATGCACAGGGTTTTACCCAGCGCGCTTTCGATGATAAACGCGGGGCTGGAAGGATCCCAGGCAGTATAGCCGCGCGCTTCAAAGGTAGCGCGTATACCGCCTGAAGGAAAACTAGAGGCATCCGGCTCTCCCTGAATGAGCTTATTGCCGGAGAATTTCTCAATGACCTTGCCAGGACCGACAATAGAAATAAAACTATCGTGCTTCTCAGCAGTCATGCCGGTCATCGGCTGGAACCAATGCGTGTAATAGGTGGCACCCTTGGAAATCGCCCATTCTTTCATGGCATTGGCGATCTCGTTTGCCTGCGCCAGAGTGATGGTTTTGCCTTCAGACATCCATACCTTAAAAGCGCTAAATGTCTTAGGGGAAATATGCTTACGCATATTCTCAAGGCCAAAAGTGTTCACGCCAAAATAACTGGAGACTTTCTTAGGGGCCTTAGCCTTTGCCAATTCTATGCTCTTTATTTCAAATAATACTTTTTGCCTTATGCTCATATATTCCTCCGTTTATCTCTGTTTTTATCCTATCATATTCTTCGCAAAAAACAATCGGATTATTTATCCTATTGCTACACCGCCCCGCTCTTCGGTACGTATGCGCACGCACTCTTTTAAATCAAGTACGAATATCTTACCGTCCCCTGTCTCGCCGGTTTTCGCACCCTTGATAATTGCCTTAATAGTCGGCTCAACAAAACCCTCATTTACCGCAATCTCAAGGCGCACTTTCCTTAAAAGATTACCAGTTTCTTTCGCGCCCCTGTAGACTTCAGTTATTCCTTTTTGCCGGCCGTGCCCCAAAACTTCGCTTACAGTAATCAGATTAACCTCTGCCTTATATAATTCTTCTTTTACTTCTTCCAATTTATAAGGCTGAATTATCGCAATTATTAATTTCATGATTTGCCTCCTCTCATTCTAATACTGTATACGCTCTTTCGCGATGCTGGGTTAAATCAAGCCCCATTAGCTCTTCTTTTTCGCTCACGCGCATCCTGAAGAATATATCTACTAACTTATATATAATGAAAGTAACCGCTAAGGTGTAAACTACAGCAACCAAGACCCCAATACCCTGAATTAGTAATTGTCTAGGATTACCGAAGAATAAGCCGTCTGCTCCGGCAGGGTTAATAAGCTTGGAAGCAAATAAGCCTGTAGCCAGTGTCCCCAGAACCCCGCCCAAACCATGCACTCCGAACGCGTCTAAAGAGTCATCGTAGCCGAACTTCGGCTTGACTACAGCCACTCCGATAAAACACAGAATGCTGGCCAACATGCCTATTATTAAAGCTGATGCCGGGCTGACAAAACCTGAGGCAGGGGTGATCGTAGCCAGCCCTGCTATTGAACCAGTAACGGTACCGAAAATCGTCGGTTTGCCGTTACGTATCCACTCAAGCAACGCCCATGTCAGGCCTGCGCTTGCCGCAGCGGCATTTGTAACCACAAAAGTGCTGACTGCCAGACCGTTGGCCGCCAAGGCGCTTCCGGCATTAAAACCGAACCAGCCGAACCAGAGTAAAGCTGTTCCTAATACCACCAAAGGAAGATTATGGGGGGAAGGCACATTATAATCGAGATTTTTCCTTTTACCTATACTCAATGCAACAACTAAAGCAGCAATTCCTGCGCTTGTATGCACGACTATACCTCCGGCAAAGTCCATTACGCCAAGATTCTTTAACCATCCTCCCTCACCCCAAACCCAGTGGCAAAGCGGACAATACACAAAAGTAGCCCAAAGAAGACTGAATACTAGAAATGCGGAAAAACGCATCCTTTCGGCAAAGGCTCCGATAATAAGAGCAGGCGTGATTATAGCAAACATCGCCTGAAATACCATAAATGCCTGATGGGGAATAGTCCCGCCATAACCTGCATATGGCTCAAGACCAACGCCATTTAAACCAAACCAACCAAGCCCTCCCCAGAAGCCCTTACTGGGAGCAAAAGAAAGGCTGTAGCCAAAAAGCACCCAATAAACAGTCAAGAGACATAACATTACAAAACACTGCATCAAAACACTTAAGACATTCTTCTTTCTTACCATCCCGCCGTAGAAAAATGCAAGCCCCGGAGTCATCAGCAACACCAGCGCCGATGAGATCAAAACCCACGCCGTATCTCCAGAATTAATCATTACACCCTCCTGTTATAAATAGGAAGACGCCTTCTGACCCTCCTCGGTACACCCAAACATATAGGATTGTTTGGTGTGCCCTTCCTGGGCAAAGACGCCTTAGTTTTTTACACTTCTATGTGTGTGTTACAACACTACAAGTAAACAACTTGCGAATCTGGTAACCTAATTTATTCCTTATCCAGATATTTCTGGCATTTAGCCCTGATTATCTTTAGCGATTTAACTACGCTCACGTGCGAAACACCGATCTGCTTGCCAATCTCGCGCATAGTCAGCCCATCCGAGCAAAAAGAAAGTATCAACTTTTCTCTGGTAGTAAGCCCATTATTACGTATGGTATCGGCTAATAATCTATTATTATAGAAATCGTAGTGGCTTACTCCATTACGCGGCTCAATCAGCAATACTTCTTCCCTAGTAAAGCCGTTTTTTTCATCAAAGATCATCTCATCAAGGCTCACCCTTACTGCCTTCTCCCTGTGTTTCCGGATATAATTCTTTAGATGAAAATAACAACCCTGTAATATATAGCTATCCGTTTTGCCCATTAGCTTTCCCAGGTTAAAATCCTGCCAGAGATGGATAATAGCCTCCTGATACAGATCCTCATCATTGAAATAGGCAGGATACCGGTTCAGCTTATAAGCGATGCGCCTTATTGTCGCGGATAATCTTCTTAAAAAGGCTTCAAATACCATTTTGTCCTCTATATTTATTGGTAATGGGCATCCGCCTATCCCTGCCGAAAGCCTTGGGCGTGATCTTTATACCCGGAGGCGACTGGCGGCGCTTATACTCACTTTTATCAACCATGCTTATTACTTTTGAGACAGTCTGGCTGTCAAATCCCAAAGAAATTATATTTGCCGCATCCTTATCTTCTTCGACATATGCTTTTAGGATCGGGTCGAGCTCTTCATAAGCAGGAAGGGTATCCCGGTCCTTCTGGTCAGGCTTTAATTCAGCAGTCGGCTCTTTAGTCAGCACCCGCTCAGGAATTACTACCCCTAAAGAATTTCTATAGCGAGATAATTTATAAACCATGATCTTTGGTACATCCTTAATTACCGCAAATCCTCCTGCCATATCGCCGTAAAGTGTGGCGTAACCAGTGCTCATTTCAGACTTATTTCCCGTAGTCAAAACAAGCCAGCCGAATTTATTGGATAACGCCATCAAAATATTTCCCCTTATACGCGCCTGCAGGTTTTCTTCGGCAATATTCCTTTGAGTCCCTGCAAAAAGCGGCTCTAGCACCACCAGATACATTTTGTAGGTCTGCTCAATTGAAAGAGCAATAAACTCTATCCCCAGATTTCCAGCAACCTGCCTTGCGTCTATTTCTGACTCTGAAGACGAATAGCGCGTAGGCATGAATACGCCGATGACATTATCCTTGCCCAAAGCATCACTTGCTATAGCTACGACTAAAGAAGAATCAATGCCTCCGCTTAGGCCGATGATTACCTTTTTAAAGCCGTTTTTTGTCACGTAATCCTTTAACCCCGAAAGCAAAGCCTGATAAATCTCCGCAACCGGATCCAGCAACCCAGTCTCTTTTATCACTGTCACCGACTTATCCTTACTGGCCAATTTATCGATGATCCTAATCGCTGATCTTGCCCTCACTGACTTACTCTCCGGGATTTTTAGGTCCACTATAAGCAGTTCCTCTTTAAAAGCCTCTGCGCGCGCGATTACCCTACCTAAATCATCCACCACCATACTCTGACCGTCAAAAACCAGCTCATCCTGCCCACCGACCAGATTTGTATAGGTTATATATGCGCGGTTAAGCCTCGCCTGCTTGCGAATGATCGCCTCCCTTTCTAGGACCTTTCCCGCGTAATACGGAGAGGCGTTAATATTGATGATCAATCTCGCCCTGGCTTTGGCCTGATCTTTCGTAGGGCCTTCCAGGTGCCAGATATCCTCGCAAATATTCACTCCGAAGATGACCTTACCCAAACTGAATACCGGGGCATTCTTACCGGAAGAAAAGTACCGTTTTTCATCAAAAACTCCGTAGTTAGGCAGGATCGTCTTCTGGAAAGTTCCGCAAACCCTGCCGTTATAAATAATCGCCGCCGCGTTAAAGATGTCTTTGCCAATTTTGTCCACAAAACCGAGGACTACCGTAATGCCATCTACGGTTTTGACTAATTCTTTTAAGGTCGACAAATTATCTTCTATGAAACTTGGCTTAAGCAGCAAGTCTTCCGGAGGATACCCGGTAAGAGCGAGCTCCGGAAAAGCGATTATATCAGCCGAGGAATCTTTGGCCATTTGGATATAACGCAGGATCTTAGAGGAATTGCCGCTCAAATCCCCGACTGTGCAATTTATCTGCGCCAAAGCTATGCGTAAGATCTCTTTTTCCAAGTTTACCCCCCCCTAAATAATAAGACGCCCTTAATCAGCAAACCTTTGCTAAAAAAGGACGTCGTTATCCGTTCAGCTTCACGCTATGGATCAAAAGCAAAGAAAAAGGGGACGTTCTTTGAACGCCCCCTTGTTCTTGCCTTTAAAGCACTGACTTTGTGCCTTACCTGAATAAAGCTTAAAACATGGCTCTTATTATGTCAAGCCGTATTCTTTACACCAATCCCTGATCGATCATGGCGTCAGCGACCTTGACGAATCCCGCAATATTGGCGCCGTTGACGTAATTGATATAGCTAGCTTCCTTGCCGTATCTGACGCACTGTTCATGTATTGAGATCATGATGTCGTGCAGGCGCCTGTCCACCTCTTCGCGGGTCCAGGAGAGCCTCATGCTGTTTTGCGACATCTCTAATCCTGAGGTCGCAACCCCTCCGGCATTTGCTGCCTTACCGGGCGCATAGAGGATCTTTGCCTTCTGGAAGACTTCCACGGCACCGGGAGTACTAGGCATATTCGCGCCTTCACCGATGGCGATACAGCCGTTCTTCACTAATATCTTGGCATCTTCCTCATTGATCTCGTTCTGTGTCGCGCTGGGGAAAGCGATATCGCATTTAACATCCCAGGGTTTCTTATTATCAAAATATTCGCACTTGAATTCCTTCGCGCATTCCTTGATCCTGCCGCGCTTGACATTCTTTAGCTCCAGCACACAAGCCAACTCTTTCTGGTCAATGCCGTCTTTATCATAAATGTAGCCGTTGGAGTCAGAGAGCGTCACAACCTTGGCTCCCAGCTGATGCAGCTTCTCCACGGTGTACTGGGCGACATTTCCTGATCCGGAAACCGCACAGACCTTACCCTCAAGGCTCTGGCCCCTGGTCTTAAGCATTTCCTGGACAAAATAAACGCAGCCATAGCCGGTGGCTTCAGGGCGAATCAGGCTTCCGCCCCAGTTCAGGCCTTTTCCGGTAAGTACGCCGGTAAATTCGTTACGCAGCCTTTTATACTGGCCGTACATAAAACCGATTTCACGTCCGCCCACACCAATATCTCCGGCAGGCACATCTGTATCCGGGCCGATATGCCTTGATAGCTCGGTCATAAAGCTCTGGCAAAACTTCATCACTTCATTATCTGATTTGCCCTTGGGATCAAAATCAGAACCTCCCTTGCCACCGCCCATAGGAAGTGTAGTGAGGGCGTTTTTAAAAACCTGCTCAAAGGCCAGGAACTTCAAAATACCTAAGTTGACGCTAGGGTGAAAACGCAATCCACCCTTGTAGGGTCCGATGGCGCTATTCATCTGAATGCGGAACCCGCGGTTAACCTGGATCTCTCCTTTGTCGTTAAGCCAGGGCACGCGAAACATAAACACCCTCTCCGGTTCAACAATCCTTTCCAGGATTTTGGCATCATCATATTTGGGATTCTTTTCAATATATGGGGCCAATGACTCGACTACCTCTTGCACTGCCTGATGAAACTCCTTTTCACCCACGTTTTTTTCTACTACCTTTGCCATAAAATCTTCGATTCTTTTCGACATTTTGTCTCCCTCCTTACGCAGTAAGCGGAACACCCGGCATTCCTATAAGCCGGGGTGCATTACTTTCTTGTTAAATAATCAATTATCCCTTTTGCGGCCTTCTTGGCCATACCCATCGCCTCAATGACTGTCCCCTCTCCGCCCACAATATCCCCACCCGCAAACACTCCCTTGACGGAGGTCTCCATAGTTTCGGGGTCTACCACCACGTCGTGGTATTTATCAGTCTTCAGTTGCGGTGTCGCACTGGTCAAAACCTGATTTGCCTCTAAACCGATAGCGATGATCGCCAGGTCGCAATCCAACTCAAAATCGCTTCCCTCGATAACCACCGGCCTTCTTCTTCCGGATTGATCCGGTTCGCCCAAACGGCATTCCAGAGACTTAAGCTTCTTTACCAACCCCGCTTCGTCTCCTACATATTCCTGAGGCTGGACCAGGAATCTAAATTTCACGCCTTCCTCTTTAGCGTGCTCGATCTCCAGCCTTCGCGCCGGCATCTCCACCTCGGTCCTTCGATAAATAATCGTAGTATTCGGCACCATCCCGCTCATTTTCTGCAGCCTTAAGGCGCAGCGCGCGGCGTCCATCGCGGTATTCCCGCCGCCGATAACCAAGATATGCTCTCCGATATTCACCGGAGTATGAGCTTCGGGAAATTTATAAGCAGACATCAGGTTCACTCTTGTCAGGAATTCATTGGCAGAATAAACATTACAAAGATTTTCTCCCTTTATTCCCAGAAAGCCCGGAACACCCGCGCCCAAGCCCAAAAACACGGCATCAAAACCCTGGACAAAAAGATCCTCCAGGGCACTGGACTTTCCTACGATATAATTAGGGATAATTTCTACCCCATGCTTCTTAAGATAATTTATCTCAAAATCTAAAACATCCCGGGGCATCCTGAAAGGCGGTATCCCATACCTTAAAACTCCGCCTGTCTTGTGCAGGGCCTCAAAGATGACTACTTTTATCCCCAGTCTGCTCAATTCTCCGGAGCAGCACAGGCCTGCCGGACCCGAACCTACCACCGCGACCTTAAATTTCGAGAATTTTTCCTCAAGCCTCTTTTCCACTTCCAGGCCCTGCTTCATACCAAAATCTCCGATAAATCTTTCCAAGAAATGGACATTGATCGACTCTTCTGATGCATAAGGAAGGCCCTTTTTGCTTAAGACGCAGACCAGCCTGCATTGATATTCCGCGGGGCAAACCCTTCCGCAGATGGAGGGAAAGCTATTCTTCTCCCGGATGGTCAGATACGCGCCTTTATAATCCTTCTGGGTAAGCTGGAGGATGAATTTCTTTATGTCTATCCCGACAGGGCAGCCGGCGATACAATTAGGAGCCCGGCATTGCAGGCAGCGGACAGATTCTTTTAAAGCCTCATCTTCTGAATACCCAAAAACCACTTCTTCAAAATTAGCTGACCTCTTTAAAGCGTCCTGCTCTTTTACTTTTACCGGTTCTTTTTTCTTTTGATTAGCCATATTCTTACTTCCAGCGAATCACAGTATTTTATTCAAGTTGCAAAGATGCTTTTCTTTTTGCTCGTAAACGCGGTTTCTTTTGGTCAGCTCATCCCAGTCTACAGCCTGCGCCGGGAATTCCGGGCCATCCACACAGCTAAACTTTGTCTTACCGTCCACAGTCACCCTACAACATCCGCACATACCCGTGGCATCGACCATGATCGCGTTTAAAGAAACTATCGTAAAGGTGCCATATTTTTTAGTCACCTGCGCCACCCTCTTCATCATTGGGATGGGACCGACAGAATACACCATGCCGTATTTATCTTTTGAAAGAAGCTCATCCAGCGCATCAGTGGTGAATCCTTTCCTAGAATACGAACCATCGTCAGTAAGCACGTGGATCTCATTAGAAACACCTTTCAGTTCCTTTTCTAAGATAAGCAGACCCTTTGTCCTGGCCCCCAGAATAGTAGTGACATGATTTCCCGCCTCTTTAAAAGCCCGGGCCACCGGATAGATCTCAGCTATCCCCACCCCTCCTCCGACTATGATCACTTTTCCGTAATTCTTGATTTCAGTAGGATGCCCCAGAGGTCCGGCAATAGCGTATAAGGAATCGCCGATATTAAGTTTTCCCAAAAGCTTAGTGGTCAGGCCCGCTTCCTGAAAAATAATTTTGATGCATTCGCTATCCCGTTCCACTATGGTCAGGGGGATCCTTTCCCCTTCTTCACTGACCATAAGTGTCACAAACTGCCCGGGCCTGGCCTTAGCCGCAACATGCGGGGCAAAAACCTTCATCCTGACCACCCTGGTACCCTGATAATCGGATAAAACTTCTTTTTCTAATATTTTCATAGGATTTGACCAAAAAATAAGCGCCCGCTCTTTAATGTGCACAAAAATTATGCATTAAAGAATGGACGCCTTCGTCTACTCCAGTAAGAATTTAACACAAAACTACCGTTTGTCAAGAAAAAATAGGGGTAATTTACGCTACCCCAGTTTCTAGCAGGAGCGTAACCTCATTATTCAAAACCTCTAAGAACCCCTTACCCTTAAAGTCAATGGTCTTAGTTGAACCTGACTCTTCTCTCAAGGTAATAGTACCGCTCCCCAGAGTCGTAACCATGGGCGCGTGATTAGCCAGCACCCCTAAATATCCGGTTGCCGCAGGCGCAATCATAGAGAAAACCTTCCCCTTATACAGGGTTCTCTCCGGAGCTACAATATTAACGCTAAAAGATTTATCCATTCTGCTTATCTAGCTGCTTGCCCTTTTCAATCACTTCTTCTATCGGCCCGGCCATAAAAAAGGCCTGCTCCGGAATATCGTCACACTTACCCTCAATGATCATCCCCACGCCTTTAATGGTCTCTTCCAGCTTCACGTATTTACCTTTCATCCCGGTGAAGTTCTCGGCTACAAAGAAAGGCTGTGAGAAAAACTTCTGCAGCTTGCGCGCCCGGGCAACGATCAACTTATCCTCATCCGCCAACTCATCAATACCTAATATGGAAATAATATCACGAAGATCTTTGTAACGCTGAAGGATCTTCTGAGCGCCAAGAGCAACCCGATAGTGTTCTTCTCCGATAATACGCGGGTCAAGGATACGCGAAGTGGAATCCAAAGGATCAACCGCCGGATAGATCCCCAGCTCTGAAACCTGACGGGAAAGCACGATCTTGGCGTCCAGGTGCGAAAATACCGCAGCCGGTGCCGGGTCAGTCAGGTCATCTGCGGGAACATAAACCGCCTGGATCGAAGTGATCGACCCATCCCGGGTTGAAGCAATGCGCTCCTCGAGTTGGGCGACCTCAGTCAAAAGATTCGGCTGATATCCTACTGCCGATGGCATGCGGCCAAGTAAAGTGGAGACTTCCGATCCTGCCTGAATATAACGATACACATTATCGATAAATATCAATACGTCCTTACGCTCCTCATCGCGGAAATATTCCGCCATGGTCAAAGCAGACAAGCCGATACGCAGACGCGCTCCCGGCGGCTCATTCATCTGCCCAAAGACAAGCGCGCTATTCTTGATTACCCCAGAAGCGCTGAGTTCAAGCCACAATTCATTACCTTCACGGGTACGCTCTCCAATACCGGCAAACACCGAAACTCCGCCGTGCTCGGTAGCAATGGTCCGGATAAGCTCCATGACGATGACGGTCTTACCCACGCCGGCACCCCCGAACAAACCGACCTTTCCGCCACGCGGTATCGGCGCCAGGAGATCAAGGACCTTCATCCCGGTCTCTAAGATAGAGGTAATAGGCAGCTGCTCCTCAAAATTAGGCGAAGGACGATGTATAGGATTACGTTTTTCCGGGTTAGGCAAAGGCCCTTGGCCATCAATAGTTTCACCCAATAGATTAAAAATCCTGCCTAATACCTGAGGCCCGATGGGTACGGTTATGGGAGAGCCGGTATCACGCACAGCCATTCCCCGCACCAGCCCGTCAGTAGAACCAAGGGCTATAGAGCGCACCGTATTATTACCGATATCCTGCGCTACCTCCAAGGTTAAATCGATTTTCTGCTCCGGGATCTCGACCTTCAGAGCGTTAAAAAGCTGCGGCCCCTCGCCCTCTGGAAAACGAATATCCACGGTCGGGCCGATCACCTGAATAATATGACCTTCTGCCATAATAAATTATCCTTTCAAAGCTTCCGCCGATGAGATGATATCCAACATCTCCTCGGTTATTTTTGCCTGGCGCACTTTATTTCTTAGCAGAGTCAAGCTCTGCAACATGTCGCGGGCGTTTTCCGTAGCCATCTTCATGGCCACCGTCCGCGAAGCATGTTCTGCGGTAAATGCCTCTAAAAGCATAAGACGGAATTTCATCCACACATAACGTGGAATAAGCTCATCTAAAATCTGTGCCCTATCAGGATCAAAAATATAATCGTAAACTTTGCCCTTTTGGGGATCAAGATTCAAAAATTTCTCCACTATCGGCTTATGCACCAGCGCGCTCTGAAAATGGGTGTAAGCCACATATACTTCATCAACTGCCCCAGACAAATACTTATCAATAATCAGCTTAAGGATCTCTTTAGCCGAGCTTTCAGAATACTTCCCGTTAAGCCCGATGTAAGAGTTATATATTTCAACGCCCTCGTGCTTCTTAAAATAGTTGAACCCCTTTTTACCCACCAGCACCAGCTTGACTTTAGATTTATCCCTAGAGCGCAAGAACTCATCAACAACACGAAAAATATTATTATTGTAAACTCCGCACAACCCGCTGTCAGAAGTAATCAGACATAAAAGTATCTTTCCTGAAGCCTGGTGGCTTGCGATAAACGGACTCTCAATTTGCTCGACGCTAGTTAAAAGATTATTGGTCAATGATTCGACTTTAAGAAAATACGGCCGTACCGCTACCAGCAGCATATCCATGCGGTTAAGCTTGGAAGAAGAAACCATCTGCATGGCTGAAGTGACCTTTTCGGTATTTTCAACGCTCTTGATACGGTTTTTAATCTGACGTATTGACTGTCCCATATATTACTACGGCTTGAATTCTTCTATGAATTCACTGATCGCGCTTTCCAGGGATTTGACGGTCTGATCTCCCAACTCACCGCTAGAATCTATTGTGCGCTCAATATCCGGATACTTAAGATCAATAAACTTATAAAACTCGGCCTCAAATCTCTTGATGCAGTTATCCGGCAGGTTGTCCAGAAATCCCTTGGTCGCGGCATATATGATCATTACCTGCTTAGGCATAGGTAGAGGATTATACTGCGGCTGCTTGAGGATCTCGACAACTTTCTCACCACGAGTAAGCTGAGTCTGAGTAGCCTTATCCAGATCTGTACCAAACTGAGTAAAAGTCTCAAGCTCGCGATACTGAGCTAGATCAATCCTGAGTTTTCCGGCTACCTGACGCATAGCCTTACGCTGGGCCTTGCCCCCCACGCGCGAAACAGAAAGCCCTACATTGATCGCGGGCCTTACCCCGGCATAAAATAAATCATTTTCCAGATAGATCTGTCCGTCGGTAATGGAGATGACGTTAGTCGGGATATAACTGGTAAAATCCCCTGCCTGGGTCTCAACAATGGGGATTGCCGTGAGTGAACCTGCGCCTAACTGGTCATTTAATTTTGCCGCCCGCTCCAAGAGGCGCGAGTGCAGATAAAAGACGTCTCCCGGATAAGCCTCTCTTCCCGGAGGGCGGCGCAACAACAAAGAAAGCTGACGGTAGGCCTGGGCATGTTTGGACAGATCGTCATATATTACCAACACGTGTTTTCCGGAATACATGAACTCTTCTCCCATGGCGGTTGCGCCATAGGGAGCCAGATACTGCAATGATGCGGAGGCCCGGCTAGAGGCACTTACGATTGTGGTATACTGCATGGCCCCGGCTTTTTCTAAAGTATCATGCACTGCGACAACACTAGAAAGCTTTTGGCCGATGGCGCAGTAAATACAATATACTCCCTTACCTTTTTGATTGATGATTGTATCCAGGACTATAGAAGTCTTTCCGGTCTGGCGATCTCCGATGATCAGCTCGCGCTGGCCGCGACCGATAGGAACCATGGCGTCCACTGCTTTGATACCGGTTTCAAGTGATTCGCATACCGGCTGGCGCTCCACCACATTAGGAGAACGGCTTTCAATAGGCCGAGTCTTAGTGTGCTGCACCGGGCCTTTTCCGTCAATGGGCCGGCCCAGAGCATTGACTACGCGGCCGACCAGCGCTTCCCCTACCGGCACCTGCACGATCTTACCCGTACGCTTGACCATATCCCCTTCACGGATGTCTTTATCCGGATTATCCGTCCCGAAGATAACTACGCCCACGGAGTCTTCTTCAAGATTCATCACCAGACCCACGACTTTTTCCTTCTCGGCAAATACCACCAGCTCCCCCATCATCACGTCGTCAAGGCCGTGAATGCGCGCGATAGTATCTCCCACCTGGATAACCGTGCCCACTGACTCCACCCGCATGCGAGTCTTATATTTCTCCAGCTCCTGCTTGATAATCGATGTAACTTCTTCAGGTTTCAGCGCCATAGTTACACTCTCACTCCTCTTAATTTCTCTTTTAGGTCGCTCAGACGTTTCTTAACTGAGCCGTCAATAATGGTATCATCCCCCATAATCACCTGCACACCTCCCAGGAGATCCGCATCTACATCTATATAAAACTTAAATTTCTTATGCAATTTATTCTCCAGCTTATTCTCGATATCCTTGATTTGTTCCGCATCCAAAATAGTCGAAGTCTTTAATAAAGCCTCTACTTCCTCTCCGTAAGAATAATATACACGGATATACTCCATAATATCCGGCAGGTTCACGAACCGCTCTTTATCCAGAAGCAGAATAAGAAAACTTTTAAGCTCCTGTGAAAAGTTTCCGTCCAGCACCCTTTCTACAAAATCCCTCTTCTCACTGTGCCCGATACCTTCATGAGTCAAAATCTCCATGAATCCCGGATTTTCGTGTATGACCACATTCTTAAGAAGCTTAATTTCCTGAATCGCATTATCTAAGCCAATGGTCTCTTTGGCAAAAGCCATAAAGGCATCAGCATAGCGCTTGGCGATGATCTTATCTTTTATCATCTATATGATCCATGCCGTCAAGAAAATCCCTGACCAGCCTCCTGTCCCCTTCTGCGGTAAGCTTTTCCTGAATGATGTTTCCTGCCGCCGCGATCGTCATATCGATGATCTCATCTTTTAATTCTTCCTTAGCAGTTGCAAGCTCATGCTGGATATTGGCCTTAGCGTTCTTAATGATCTCCTGCGCCTCTTCGTGGGCGTGCTTACGCACCTCATCCGTAATATTCCTCCCCTGCGAGACTGCCTCCTGGATCCTTTTACGCGCCTCGACCTCGATATTGGCTAATCTTTCCTCATATTCAGCCTGCAACTTCGCAATTTTGGCTTTAGAATCTTCTATATTCTTCAATTCCAAGGTAATGCGAACTTTACGCGCGTCAAGAATAGCCAGTATTTTCTTCCAGGCGAAAATACGCAGAAACGCAAACAATATAAGAAAACTGATGATTTGCGCCACGAGCTCGTTGGCGCTTAGCATCTTTAATAGATCCACGGAACTCTCCTTATAATTTTCCTGCCAAGGTAAAAACGAATACCAGGGCGTAAATAGTCAAGGCTTCGATAAAAGCACAACCGGTAGCCATATTAATAAGTATCTTTGTTGCCGCCTCGGGCTGCCTTCCGGTAGCATCCATTGCCGCGGCAACCGCCTTGCCCAAAGCTAACGCTGAACCAAACGCGGCTATCCCTAAACCTAAGGGCATAGCCAACGCCAATGCTGTTTTAAAATCCATTTCTTCCCCCTTTGTATGTTGTTAATTCGCTTTTGCCGGTTCCGATTCTTCCTCTTGCGTTAACACCAACGCAAAATAAATCGTCGTCAGTAAACAAAACACCACTGCCTGCACAACTGAGGCAATTATGGCAATAAAATAACTAAAAACTATCAGGGGTACACCCGTTAGACCAAACCCCGCCAATACCCCAAGAAGCATATCGTCTCCCCATATATTGCTGCGAAGACGCAGCGACAGGCTGATCGGCCTGACAAGCTCCGAAATAATCTCTATAAAAAGC